>DASXCN010000030.1:0-2385 GCA_036491155.1 Solirubrobacteraceae bacterium
GGCGTCGGCGGCGGCCAGCACCGGGTCGTCGTGCACCCGCAGCCGCTCCTGGGCCCGGTCGGCGGTGCGGTCGAAGTAGGTCCACCACATCCCGATCGCGGTCAGCAACGGCAGGGTGCCGCCGATCACCAATCCGGCCGTGAGGTGGCGCGACCCGTCCGCGATGCCCACGCCCACGGCCACGATCGACTCCCCCAGGCAGATGATCACGAAGGCTCCATAGCGCTCAGCGAAGTGGGCCACGGCCACCTGCTGCAGGCCACGCAGTCGCTCCCGGGTCAGCCACGCCGGTCCGGCGTAGTCGATGGCGACGGCCGCCAGCCACAGCGCCGCCCGCACCCAGCCGCTCGTCACCGCTCCCACCACCAGCAGCGCCATGCCGATGACGACAGTGACGGTGAAGCCGAGGATGGCGGCCATGCCCGCGTTGCCGCGCCGCGCGGCGTCAACGTAGACCCCCAGATGCAGGAACCGGACCAGCGCGTAGGCGACGGCGAACAACAGCGAGCTGCCTGCAAACGCGCTGGGCACCGCCAGGCCGACGATGAAGATGAGCACGGTGCCGGCCAGCAGGCAGGCGCGCAGCGTCCGCGACCGCTCCTCCTGAGCGTTGGCCGCCCACACGAACGCCGACCACGCCCACCACACCAGGGCCACGACGAGCAGCGCCTCCCCCAGTCGCTCCCAGCCCGTGCGCCGCGCGAACAGCGTCGTCACCTGTGTGATGGCGAAGACGAAGACGAGGTCCCAGAGCAGCTCGACCGGGGTCGTCCGCCGTTCGGACGCCGGCTCGGGCGCAAGCTCCGCCTCGGGGACCGCAGGGGGTGTGGCCGTCGCGTCGCTCACTCAGAGCAAGTATCGCTGCGCGCCCGGCCCGCGCCTGATTGGATACCGCGCCTGACCAGGCAAGTGCAAGCGGAGGAGGAAGTCGATGGCGGAGCGCGCGGCGATCGTGACAGGAGGTTCGAGCGGGATCGGGTTTGCGATCGCGCGCATGCTGGTGGAGGAGGGCTACGGGGTCACCGTGGCGGCGCGGAGGCCCGAGAAGCTCGCCGAGGCGGTGGAGCAGCTGGCCGCCGGCGGTGGCGAGGTGGCGCCGGTTGCCGGCAACATGGCCTCCGAGGAGACCGTGGCCCAGGTGGTGGCTGAGCACCGCGAGCGCTTCGGGCGTCTGGACGTGCTCGTCAACAACGCCGGCGTGGGCGTGGGCGCGCTCGTCGCCGACATCGAGACCAAGCGCCTGGACATGCAACTGGCGGTCAACCTGCGCTCGGTCATCCTCTTCTACCGCGAGGCTGCGGCCCTGCTGCGCGAGGCGGGGGCCCAGCACGGCAACGCGCTGGTGGTCAACACCTCGTCGATCTCCGGCAAGTCCGGCGAGCCGTGGCTGTCGGTCTACTCGGCCACCAAGGCGGCCGTCGTCGGCTTCACCGAGTCGATGAACAAGGAGCTGGGCAAGGAGGGCATCAAGTCCACCGCCCTGTGCCCGGCCTTCGTCGATACCCCCATGACCGACTTCATCAAGCAGAGCGTGCCCGCCCAGGAGATGATCCGCGCCACCGACGTCTCGGAGGCGGTGCGCATGCTGCTGCGCCTCTCCCCCGGGTGCGTGATCCCGGAGATCATCTTCCAGGCGCCGGGAGCGGTGCCGGCGGGGCTGCCGGCCTAGCGTCCTCGACGCGCTGCAAGATCTGTTCGTATTCGTCGTAGCGCCGCACAACGTGGGTCCAGGCCCAGCCCGGCCGAAGTTCGAGCTCCGGCGTGCGGCGCGGATCGCCCGGGCGCTCGCCGCGGGCCAGGAGCGCCTCGTGCTCGCGCCGCACCGCGGCCAGCTCGGGCGCCGGGACCTCGTCCTCCAGCAGGCTGGCCTCCAGATGGCTGCGCAGGATGAGCAGCTCGCGCTCGGTGGCGCGACGGGACCGGGCCTCGCGCTGGTCGCGGAAGGCCACGCGATCCCAGGCCTCGGCGAAGGCGATGAGGCTGGTGCGACCGCCGTTGCGATGGGCCGCCAGCATCGGGCAGATGCCCTCGCCGCTCGAGTAGGCCCCGACGATGATGTCGTTGGCCGCCATCCCCTCCAGCATCGCGATCCGGGTGTGGCGAGGCAGGCGGTCGATCGCCTGTCGGAGATCCTCGATGGTCGCTCGGCGCCGGGTTCGCATAGCCTGTGCCGCCCGATACGTGAGCGGGCCGCGTCACTGTAACCGGCACCGTCGAGGCCCTCAAGCGATCCCCTGGCGACGAAAGGAACCTTGCACATGAAGCTCGGAGTGAACGTTGGCTACTGGGGCTTTGGCATGGGCCCCCAGGAGCAGCTCGACGTGGTCCAGGAGGCCGAGCGACTGGGCTATGACTCCGTGTGGGCGGCCGAGGCCTACGGCTCGG
>DASXCN010000031.1:0-2594 GCA_036491155.1 Solirubrobacteraceae bacterium
CGGCGAGCGTGTTCCTCAGGCCTGGCTGGTGGCGATCAAGGACGGTGGGGGACCGCTGTCTGACTTTGACCGCCTCACCCTGCACCAGGCCGTGACCATCGTCGCGCTGGAGCTCCTGCGTGGGCGGGTGGCCGGCGACACGGAGCGGCGCCTGGCGGGCGACGTGCTGGCGGCGCTCGTCGGCGGGGAGCTGACCGGCGCCGAGCTGGCCCGGCGGCTGGAGCCGTTCGGGCTCTCTGAGCGCGTGGCAGCGATCGTCGTGCCGTGGGAGGGCGGAGCCGGCAGGTCGTGGTCGCGCCGCGGGAAGGTGGGGCCGAGTTCGCCCGTCGAGGATGCCCTGGCCCAGGCGCTGCGCGACGAGGCCGCCCCTGGTCTGGTGGCGTCGACCGGCGGCCTCACCTGCGGACTCGTGCCGGGGGCGGAGGAGGATGAGCTGTTTGCCCTGGCGGGCCGGGTGGCCGACCGCCTGCGGACGACGTTGGGGGCTGCACTGAGCATCGGAGTCGGACGCCCCGTGCCCGGCGCGGATGCGCGCCGGACGTTCCACGAGGCCCGCTGCGCCGTCGAGGCGATGGCCATGGGCTCGGACCAGTCGACGCACAATGGGACGCCGCGCAACGGCGCCCGCCCCGCCACCGCACCCAAGGTGGCGACCTACAAGGACCTCGGCTCTTTCCAGCTGCTGCTCTCGCTGCAGGAGGATCAGGCGCTGCGGTTGTTCTGTGACTCGATCCTCGGCCCCATCGAGGCCAGTGAGGGACATTACGGAGGTGAACTGATGAGATCGCTTGAAGCGTTCATTGAGGAGAACGGCCAGTGGGAGCGAGCTGCGCGGCGGCTGTACTGCCACCGGCATACGCTGCGCTACCGGATCCGGCGCGTGGAGGAGCTGACGGGACGCGACCTGAGCTCCGCGCGTGATCGGATCGAATTCTGGCTGGCCCTGCGCGGCCGGGAGCTGGTGGCATGAAGGTCGGGGTCCCCTCAGAGATCAAGACCGACGAGTACCGGGTCGCGCTGACGCCCGCGGGAGTCCGCGAGCTCTCCGACGCCGGGCACCAGGTGTTCGTGCAGAGCGGCGCCGGCGAGGGCTCGGCCATCTCCGACGACGCCTACGCGGCGCAGGGCGCGACGATCCAGCCCGACGCCGACGCCGTCTTCGGCGAGGCCACGATGATCGTCAAGGTCAAGGAGCCCCAGCCGGTCGAGGTGGAGCGCCTCAAGCCTCACCACGTGCTCTTCACCTACCTGCATCTCGCCGCCGACGCGGAGCTCACCCGCGGGCTGATGGAGTCCGGGGCCACGTGCATCGCCTATGAGACGGTGGAGGACTCCAAGGGCCGGCTCCCGCTGCTGGCGCCGATGTCCGAGGTCGCGGGCAAGATCGCCACCCAGGCCGGCGCGTTCATGCTGGAGAAGCCGCTGGGCGGCCGCGGAATCCTGCTCGGGGGCGTGCCCGGCGTGGCCGCCGCCAACGTCATGGTCATCGGCGGCGGAGTCGTCGGCATGCACGCGGCGTTCATCGCGCTGGGCATGGAGGCGACCGTGTTCGTCTATGACCGCAACATCGATCGCCTGCGCGAGCTCGACATCGCGTTCGGCGGCCGGGCCGACACGTGCTTTGCCACCACGCTGTCGATCGAGGAGCGCCTGCCCGACGTCGATCTGGTCATCGGCGCCGTCCTCGTGCACGGGGCTAAGGCGCCGCACGTCATCACGCGCGCGCAGCTGGCGCTGATGAAGCACCAGGCGGTGCTGGTCGATGTCTCGATCGACCAGGGTGGCTGCTTTGAGACCTCGCATCCCACGACGCACTCGGACCCGACCTACGAGGTCGACGGCATCACCCACTACTGCGTGGCCAACATGCCGGGCGCGGTCCCCATCACGTCCACCTACGCGCTCACCAACGCCACCATGCCCTACGTGCTCCACCTGGGCAGCGTCGGCGTGCACCAGGCGGTGGCCGAGAACCCGGGCCTGAAGCTCGGCGTCAACGTCGCCAACGGCGATGTCACCTATGCGCCGGTGGCCGACGCCGTGGGGGTCCAGCACGTCAACGTCGACGTCGCGCTGGCAGGGGTGCCGGCCTGATGGCGACCGGCACCCACCCACCCGCCGGTGCTCTGCGGGCCGCCGGGCCGCGGGCGTCGGCACCCATGCGCGCCTGCTAGCCTCCGTCGCCGCATGCCGACAACAAGTCAGTTGATCCGCAAGGGGCGCCAGGCCCCCAAGAAGAAGCTCGCGACCCCGGGCCTGAAGTCCGGCAAGGGTCGCAAGAAGAAGGTCGCCGCCCCGCAGCGGCGCGGCGTGTGCACGCGCGTGTACACGACCACGCCCAAGAAGCCCAACTCGGCGCTGCGCAAGGTGGCCCGTGTCCGGCTGACCAACGGCATGGAGGTCGGCGCCTACATCCCGGGCGAGGGCCACAACCTGCAGGAGCACTCCGTGGTGCTGGTGCGTGGCGGTCGCGTCAAGGATCTACCTGGCTTCCGCTACAAGGTCATCCGTGGCACGCTGGACGCCGCCGGCGTCAGCGACCGCAAGAAGGCCCGCTCCCAGTACGGCGTCAAGGCCAAGTAGGAGACTGAAAG
>DASXCN010000032.1:0-8921 GCA_036491155.1 Solirubrobacteraceae bacterium
AGAGCCGGAGTGGCCTCTCAGCAGGTCGGCGAGCTCGCCGTTCATGCGGTCGACCAGCGATGTGCGCAACAACATGCTCCGCACCTCGCCCGTTTGCCGTTCGAGCATCTCGGCCATCAGGTATTCCCCGATCGCCCGGTCTGTGCCGGAGAACTCGGCGACGAAGCGCTCAGGATCCGGGTGACCGCTGAGTGAGATCACCGCGAGGCGCAGGCCGGCGGCCCAGCCTTCGGTGCGCTGGTACAACGCGGCCAGGCCGGCGTCAGACAGGGCGATGCCCGACGTGACCAGCAGGTCTCGCGCCTCGCGCTCACTGAACCGTAGATCGCCGGCTCGGATTTCGGCGATCTCGCCGGCCAGCCTGAGGTGGTGCAGCCTGAGCGGCAGGTCCCGGCGAGAAGACAGCACCGCGCGCGCAGAGTCCGGCAGGGCGGCGAGCAGCTGCCCGAGTTGCGCGAGAGCATCAGCTGACCTCAGCTCGTGGAGATCGTCGATGATCAGCACGACCGGTCCGTGGTGCTCGGCGAGCTCTGACAGGACGGTGTCGACCACTTGGTCGCTGTCGAGCGCCGCCGTCGCTGCGGGTTGCGTCTCATGATCGGTCGATCGAGCCTGGCCGCGGATCGCCTCCAGGACGGCAGCCCAGAACCGCTGGGGATCGTGTTGGTCACGGTCCACCGACACGAACGCGATGCGACGACGGCTGATCGGGCGGGCAGCCCACGCCCGCAACAGATAGGTCTTCCCACTCCCAGGCGGCGCCGAGATGACCGTCACCCGCTTGGTCACGGCGCGATCCAGCAGCTGGACGAGATCCGCCCGATCGAGCATGCCTGCGGCGACCGAGACGTCGCGTGAGACGATCCGCTGCAGCTGCTCCCTGCCGTGCGTCGTCCGTCGACCAAGGTCCGTCTCACTGCTGCGACCGTCTCCGGTTGCGCTGTGTCGCGCGACCGCAGGGCTCGCCATGGCAATGCTCACGGGCGCGCCTTCACGTTGCTCGCTCTGGCGGTGCTCTGCACGGGTATCGCAGCGTTGCGCCGACGGCGCTCATTCGAGTCCTTGAATCCCTTAGTCGCGACCCCAAGCATGGTCTTGAGTCATGCTTGGGCGGAATGGGCGGACCGGTTGTGCGGGCTGGAGGGCATTTGCTCGGCAGGGAGCGCGAGCGCAAGGTGCTCGATCGCCTCCTCGACGGCGTGCGCGCTGGGCGCGGCGGCGTCCTGGTGGTGAACGGCGAAGCAGGCGTCGGCAAGACGGCGCTGCTCGACTACGCGGTCGAGGCCGCGCGCGAGTTTCGCACCTCCCGGACGTCCGGCATCGAGGCGGATATGGAGCTCCCGTTCGCAGCGGTGCAGCAGCTGTGTTCTCCGTTCCTCGAGCTCGTGGAGCGCCTCCCTCAGGCGCAGCAGGAGGCGCTTGGCGTCGCGTTCGGGCTCATCGCGGGGCACGCGCCGGATCCGTTCCTGGTCGGACTGGCAGCTCTGGGGTTGCTCGGGGAGGCCGCCGAGCAGCAGGCAGTCGTCTGTGTTGTTGACGACGCCCAGTGGCTCGACACCGCGTCGGCGCGGGCCTTGGCGTTTATGGCACGTCGTCTCCTGGCAGAGAACATCGCGCTCCTGTTCGCGACACGGGCGGTCGGCGATGCGCTCGCCGGTCTGCCAGAGCTCCGGGTGGAGCCCTTGGGTGCTGGTGATGCGCGGGCGCTGCTGGAGTCGGTCTTGCCGGCGCGGGTGGATGAATCCGTGCTGGAACGAATCGTGGCCGAGACGCGCGGTAACCCGCTTGCCCTGTTGGAGCTGCCGCGCGGGTTGAGCGCCACCCAGCTGGCCGGTGGGTTTGGTGCGCCGCCCACGGCCTCGCTGTCCGCGAGCATCGAGCAGGGCTACACGCGACGGCTGGCGCGGCTCCCTCACGAGGCCCGCCGCCTGCTCGTGCTGGCAGCAGCGGACCCCGTGGGCGATCCGGCGCTCCTGTGGCGCGCGGCTGAGCGGCTCGGTATTGCACGGTCAGCCGCGGACACCGTCGAATCGGAAGACGTATTGGTCCTCGCCCCTCGCGTGGTGTTCCGCCACCCGCTGGTCCGCTCGGCCGTCTACGGAGCCGCCGGCCTCGTCGAGCGGCGCGACGCGCACCGCGCGCTCGCGGAGGCGACCGATCCGGAAGTCGACCCGGATCGCCGCGCCTGGCACCGTGCGCTGGCCGCAGCGACGCCCAACGAGGAGGTGGCGGCTGAGCTGGAGCGCTCCGCCGGGCGTGCGCAGGCACGGGGTGGGTTGGTCGCCGCGGCGGCGTTTTTGGAGCGCTCGATCACGTTGACGGTCGACCCCGCCCGAAGGGTGGACCGCGCGCTTGCCGCCGCGCGAGCGAGTCTGTACGCCGCCGCCTTCGATGAGGCGCTGAGGCTCGTCCCGATCGCCGAGGCCGGGTCGCCGGACGAGGTGCAGCAGGCCCAGGCAGAGCTGCTCCGCGGGCAGATCGCGTTCTCATCGAACATCGGTAGCGACGCGCCACCGCTGCTCTTGAGTGCCGCGAGACGGCTGGAGCGGTTCGATGTCGACCTGGCACGCGAGACGTACCTGGACGCGTGGGGGGCGGCGTGGTTCGCCGGGAGTCTGGCCACCGACGGCAACCTGCTCGAGGTCTCGCACGCGGCACGGTCAGCTCCCGCGTCAACACGCCCGTCGCAGCCGTTCGATCTGCTGTTAGACGCGCTCGCGCTGCTGATCACCGAGGGGCGCGCGGCCGCCGCGCCGGCGCTCCGGCGCGCGTCGGATGCCTTTCTCGACGCCGAGATTCCCGCCGAGAACAGCTTCCGATGGACCGCGCTACCCCCGATACCGTCCTACGTGCTCTGGGACGATCAGAGCTGGTACGCGATCAACACGCGTCAGCTTGAGTTGGCACGAAGGGCGGGCGCACTGGCCCGGCTGCCGATGGGGCTGATTACCGGCGCAGTGATTGACGCCTGGTCAGGCGAGTTCGCGAAGGCCACGGAGGCGACCGCTGAGGCCACTGCGATCGTCGAGGCGACCGGGACCCATCTCGCGCCCTACGCCGCGATGCTGCTGGCGGCTCTTCAGGGTCGGGAAGCTGAAGGGCTGACGCTGCTCGAATCCGCAATCAACGATGCTGCCGCTGTGGGTCAGGGGTTTGCCGTCCAGTGGGGCGAATTCGTGAAGGCGATGCTGTTCAACGGCCTTGGACGCTACGACGAGGCCGTGGTCGCCGCCCAGCGGGCGAGTGATGACATGCCCGAGCTGTTCGTCTCGAGCTGGGCGCTGGCCGAGCTGATCGAGGCGGCAAGTCGAAGTGGAGCGCCCGGACAGGCCACCCGCGCCCTCACGCGCCTTGAGCACGACACGGCCGTCGCCGGCACCGACTGGGCCCTGGGGATCGCGGCCCGTTCGCGAGCATTGTTGACAGACGGCGACGCAGCTGAGCGGCTGTACCGCGAGGCGATCGACCGACTCGGTCGCACGCGGCTTGCGCCCGAGCTCGCACGCGCGCATCTCCTCTACGGCGAATGGCTGCGGCGTGAGCACCGGCGACTGGACGCTCGCCGTGAAGTGCGAACCGCGCACGAACTCTTCACCGACCTTGGGGTGGGGGCCTTCGCCCGACGTGCACGGCTCGAGCTGGAGGCGACAGGGGAACGTGCCCGCAAGCGCACCGTGGACATGCGAGACAGGCTCACTCCACAGGAGACGCAGATCGCGCGCCTCGCAGCGGAAGGCCACACCAACCGGGAGATCGCCTCCCGTCTGTTCATCAGCGCGAGCACCGTGGAATACCACCTTCGCAAGGCGTTCCGCAAGCTCGACGTCGGGTCACGCACACAGCTCGCGCGCCGATTGTCCTAGCGGCGCCCACTCATCTCGCCGCAGCAACCGGGGGCAGTTCCTTCATCCAGACTCGAGCGCGGCTTGAGTCATGCTTAGACGCAATGCACGGCCTGTCGCTCCCATCTCTCCGGTCAGGATCGCTGTTGATCGGCCGCGAACGGGAGCGAGAGGTGCTTGACCGACTGCTGGACAGCGTGCGCGGCGGTCGCGGCGGCGTGTTGGTGACAGCCGGCGAAGCCGGCGTGGGCAAAACCGCACTGCTCGACTACGCGGTCGAGGCCGGGCAGGACTTTCGGATCGCCCGGACATCCGGGGTCGAAGGCGAGATGGAGCTCCCGTTCGCGGCGGTTCAGCAGCTCTGTTCCCCGTTCCTCGACTTTTGGGACCGCCTCCCGCGGCCCCAGCACGAGGCGCTTGGCGTCGCGCTCGGACTGATCACGGGACCCGCGCCGAATCCGTTCCTGGTCGGACTGGCGGTGCTCGGCCTGTTGTCCGAGGCTGCCGAGCAGCGCCCTCTGCTGGCTGTCGTGGACGACGCCCAGTGGCTGGACCATGCGTCGGCGCGGGCGCTCGCACTCGTGGCTCGCCGCCTGCTGGCCGAGAGGATCGCCCTCGTGTTCGCCGCGCGTGAGCCCGGCGATCTGCTCGCTGGACTGCCGGAGCTTCACGTCTTGTCGTTGGGCCACCGCGATGCGCGGATGCTCCTGGAGTCCGCGTTGCCGGCACGGCTGGATGAGCCGGTGCTGGAGCGGATCGTCGCCGAGACGCGTGGGAACCCGCTTGCCCTGTTGGAACTGCCGCGAGGATTGACCCCGACGCAGCTCGCCGGCGGGTTCGGTCTGCCCGGAGCGGTGCCGTTATCGGCGACCATCGAGGAGAGCTTCACGCGGAGGCTGGCCGCGCTTCCCCGTGACGCGCGCCGCTTGGTTGTCCTGGCCGCAGCCGAGCCCGCCGGCGACTCGGCACTCCTGTGGCGGGCGGCCCGGCGGCTCGGGATCTCGGAGTCGGTTGCGGAGACCGTCGAGGCGGAAGGGCTGTTGGAGCTGGGCCCCCGAGTGGTCTTTCGTCATCCGCTGGTGCGCTCCGCTGTGTATCGGGCGGCTGGCGTGGCGGAGCGCCGCGCTGTGCACCGCGCCCTGGCGGAGGCCACGGATCCGCAGACCGACCCCGATCGCCGCGCGTGGCATCGAGCGCAGGCGGCGTCCGTGCCCGACGAGGACGTCGCCGCTGAGCTCGAGCGTTCCGCGGGACGGGCCCAGGCGCGTGGCGGCCTGGCGGCCGTCGCTGCCTTCCTGGAACGCGCCGCCGCGCTGACCCCCGAGCCCAGGCACCGTGCGCAGCGGCTGCTCGCGGCCGCCTGCGCCAAGCACGACGCCGGCGACCCGGAGGCGGCGCTCGGGCTGTTGGCCGGCGTCGAGGAGGGTGTCCTCGGCGATCTCGGGCGCGCCCGGGTCGAGCTTCTCCACGCGAAGATCGCGTTGGAGCAGCGCCGCGGGGCCGACGCCGGCCGCCTGTTTCTCAGCGCGGCGCGCCGCCTGGAGCCACTCGACGCGGCGCTGGCCCGTGAGACCTACCTCGAGGCGCTGGGTGGTGCCATGGCCAACGACGTCCAAGTCGCGGGCGGCGCGCCGGCGGTCGCGGCCGCTGTTAGAGCCGCACCCGGCAACGTTCCCCAGCGGGCGCTTGACGCGGTGCTCGACGCGTTCGCGACCCGCTTGACCGACGGATACGCGGCCGCGGTGCCGGGGCTCACTCGAGCGCTCGAGCTGCTGCTCGCGGTGGACGTGGCCCACGAGGACATCGGCCAGTGGCTCTCGGTCTCCACGACCAGGAACGGCAACATCGTCGCGCTCGAACTGTGGGACGACGAGGCCGTGCATCGTCTTGCCGCTCGCCAGGTACAGGTCGCCAGAGACGCGGGCGCACTCGGGCACCTGCCGTTCGCGCTCAGCTTCCTGGCCAGGAGCCACATGCTCGCCGGCGAGTTGACGGCAGCGGCGCTGATGATCGACGAGGCGCGCTTGATCGCCGAGGCGACGGGCAATCGAGTACTGGTGACCACCCCGATGATTCTCGCCGCGTGGCGCGGCCAGGAGTCGCAGGCGTCTGAGCTGATCACAATCACCTCCGAGGAGGCGGCCACGCGGCGATGGTCATCGAACCACTACGCGCGCTCTGTGCTCTACAACGGCCTCGGGCGACATGACGCCGCGCGTGATGCGGCCTTGGAGGGGCTCCAGCCCGACCCGATCGGATACGGATCGTGGCTCATGCCCGAGCTGGCCGAGGCGGCCTCCCGGACCGCCGACCGAGCGCTGCTGGAGTCCGCCTTGACCTGGATCTCGGAGCGTACGCGGCTCATCAGCTCCATGTGGGCGAGCGGGATCGAAGCGCGAGTGCGCGCGTTGCTGAGCGAGGGCGAGGCCGCCGAGAGCCTGTACCGCGAGTCGATTGAGCACCTGGCCGGTACGCGTGCGCGACTCGAGCTCGCCCGGGGTCACCTGCTCTACGGCGAGTGGCTGCGCCGCGAAGGTCGCCGTGTGGACGCCCGAGAGCAGCTCCGCACCGGACTCGAGGCGTTCACCGAGATGGGCGCCGCGGCCTTCGCGCGCCGCGCCGACCGCGAACTGCTCGCAGCAGGCGAGCAGGCAGCCACACCCACCGTGGAGACAGTCGACCAACTCACTGCTCAGGAGTCCCAGATCGCACGCCTTGCCGCGAACGGGCACACAAATCGAGAGATCGCCACCCAGCTGTTCATCAGTCCGAGCACCGTCGAATACCACCTCCGTAAGGCGTTCCGCAAGCTCGGCGTGGAATCGCGGACGCAGCTTGCGCGCCGGATATCGCAGCCTGGCCCCCGCCGTATCCGCTGAGCCCAATCGCCGGGATCCGGCGACGACGCGTCACCGGCGCGCTTCTGACGATGATGTGCACCCGACGGAAGCGAGCGATGCGATGAGCGAGACGCAAGGTAGGCAACGAAGTGCGGTCGTGTTCGGCGCGCGGAATCTGGGTCGCGCGGTCATCGAGCTGCTGGTGGCCAACGGCTGGTCGGTAGCGGGCGTGGCGAGGGCGCAGACCACGCTGGACGGCGTCGCCGCGGCCGGCGCGATGGCGCTGAAGGCCGACGTCACCGACCCTGCGAGCGTCTACGAGGTGCTGGAGCGGGCGGCCGCCGATCACGGCGGAGTCGACCTCGTGGTCAACGCGGCGGCCGCATACGGCGGCGATCGCACCGGCCCCTTCGGTGGCGGCCCGATCGCCGAGGCCGACCTCAACGGCTTTGACGCGTGGGCAGCAGCGCCGGCCCGCGCAGCGTTCTCCTTCCTGTCTGCCAGCGGGCGGTTCGCGATGGAGCAGGACCGGCCAGCGACTCTGGTGCAGGTCACCGGCGGCTCGACACGCCGCGCGATGGCGGGCCGCGGTCTGTGGGCGGCCGGTTCGTTCGGAGTGCGGGCGATCACCAACGCAGCTGCGCTCGAGCTGCGTCCGCACGGCATCCAGGTCACGCTGCTGATCGTCGACGCCGGCATCCAGCCGCTCGACGGGTCAACACGCGCGGGTGTCTCGCCCGAAGCGCTCGCAGACCCGCGCAGGATCGCCGAGGCCGCCCTCTTTCTCGCGAACCAGGACCCGCGCTCCGCGACCCACGAGCTCCAGCTCACCCCGCTCGCCGAGAACTGGACGCCCTGAGCGGTTCTCGCGGGCCGGTCCTGCGGCGGCGCAGGTCCCCGCATCGCCGTGATCCGGCGATGCCTACTCACCTGCCAAGGGGCGAGCATGGTGTGGCCGGCCGGCCGGCAGAACTGAGAAGCAGCGTTCGGCGCAGAACGCATTACCGCCTAACAAAGGGGACGGTGACCCGTTGATGTCCAAGGCAGTCCGATTCGACGATTACGGCGGCATCGACGTCCTGGACGTCCGCGACGTGGCGCGTCCGCAGCCCGGGCCCGACCAGGTTCTCGTGGCAGTCCGCGCCGCCGGCATCAATCCCAGCGAGGGGAAGATCCGTGCCGGCTTCGTCCGCGAGATCTTCCCCGCGACCTTTCCCAGCGGCGAGGGCTCCGATCTCGCCGGCGTGGTCGAGGAGGTCGGCGCCGGCGTGAGGGGCGTGGCCGTGGGCGACGAGGTGATCGGATACACCGACAACCGCGCGAGCCACGCCGAGCATGTGCTCGTCGAGGCGGCCAACCTGACGCCGAAGCCCGCGGGGGTTCCGTGGGAGGTGGCGGGCGCACTGTTCGTCGCAGGCGTGACTGGGGTCGCCACCGTGCGGGCCGTCGCCCCGACAGCGGGTGAGGCAGTCGTGATCGCCGGGGCGGGCGGCGGCGTTGGTGTGTTCGCGGTCCAACTCGCGGTGCGCACGGGCGCGCGCGTCATCGCGCTGGCCAGTGAGCGCCATCATGCATGGCTGCGCGGCCGCGGCGCGGTTCCCGTCCCCTACGGCGATGGCGTCGATGATCGGATCACCGCCGCGGCCGGAGAGACGCCGGTCGCTGCCTTCATCGACCTCGTCGGCGGCGGCTACGTCGAGCTGGCGCTCGAGCTCGGCATCGCCACGGACCGGATCGACACGATCGTCGACTTCCCTGCGATCGAGAAGTACGGCGTCAAGGGCGACGGCGGCGCAGCTGCGGCGAGCGCGGCAACCCTGGCCCAACTGGCCGACGCGATCGCCGCGGGCGACCTCGTCGTCCCGATCCAGCGCACCTACCCCCTCGATGAGATTCGAGCGGCGTTCACCGAGCTCGAGGCTGGTCACGTCGCCGGAAAGATCGTCCTCATTCCATAACTCGGTGGACGATGACGCCGGCCCGCTCGCCGGCAAGCACTCGGATCACCCGAATCCGGCGGCGACGGCTCACCTGATTCCTCGGAGGATTACCGGACACCGAGGGACAGCCGCGACTGCCAGCGAGCGAAAGGAACGCGATGTCAAACGAAGAGGCTGCGGATCGCGTCGCGATCCGCGAACTGATCGACGCCTACGCGCACTGTGCCGACCGCCGCGACGCCGAGGGCCAGATGGCCTTGTTCACGGCCGACACCCACTTCGTCGTCTACATGGATGCT
>DASXCN010000033.1:0-1833 GCA_036491155.1 Solirubrobacteraceae bacterium
CTCGGCGCTGGAACCCGCGGGTCATCTCCGGAGTTGAACGGGATGTGACCGATAGCAATGCAGTGGCCGCAGCCCCGACACGCGGCGCGGACGTCGCCGAGGCCGATGCGTTTCGCGCGTTCGTCGCCGGTTACTCCCCCACCCTGCTGCGAGCGGCGCTCCTGCTGCTGCGCGACCGCGCCGCGGCCGAGGATGTGGTCCAGTCGACGCTGCTGCGCACCTTCCGGCGCTGGAAGCGTGCCCGGGAGGCACCGGAGGCCTACAGCCAGAAGGTGCTGGTCAACCTCTGCCATGACCACTGGCGCCACCGCCGCCGCCACCCCGAGTCAGACACGCTGGAGCACGGCGAACAGGTCCCGGCCCCGCAGGTGGATCTCACCGACCGGCTCGCCCAGCGCCAGGCGCTCGAGCGGGCGATGGCCAACCTGACCTCCCGGCAACGCGAGGTCCTGGTCCTGCGCTTCTTCCTGGACCTGTCCGTCGCGGAGACGGCGGAGAGGCTGCGCATCCCCGAGGGGACGGTGAAGTCATGTGCGCACCGGGGCCTGGCGCAGTTGCGCGATTTGTTGCCGATGCCGGAGAAGGAGACACACCATGCCGAGCGATGAGACCCTCGAGCGCGCACTGAGCGACGCGCTGCACGACCTGGTCGGTGACTCCCAGCCCGACCCGCGGCTCGGCGACGCCGTCCTCGCCCATCACGAGCGTCGGCGGCGCCGAGTCCGTGCCGCTCAGGGGGCGGGCGCGCTAACCGCCGTGATCGCCGTGGCCGGCCTGGTGGTCGCGCTGAGCACCGGCGGCACGGCCGCCCCGCAGCGAGCGCAGCTGACGCTGGCGTCGTTCAAGTTGCAGCTGCCGCCGCGCTCCCACGTGCTCGCTCCAGGCTCCCACGTCTGCCTGCCCGCGATCGTCAGCTACCCCAGCACCAACGTCCCTTCCGGGGGTCCCGCCAACCCCACCGAGCCCAAGGTCGTCTCGGCGGCCACCGGCGACGGGGGCTGTGTGTCGATCCTGCTCACCGCTCCGTTCACACCGGGCTCGGCGAACGCGCCGACCCCGTTCAACGACACGAACCCCACGCCGGTCACGATCAGCGGCTTCCACGGCACGATCGGCACGGCGACCTGGCAGGGCGGCGACATGACCTATGACGGCATCTCCATCCCCGATGGGACGATCCAGAGCGAGCTCACGCTGCAGGTTCCCGCGGCCGGCGGGCAGGTGGAGGACCTGGTGTTCGCCGCCGAGGGGCTGTCGCATCAGCAGCTGGTCTCGATCGTCTCCTCGGGCCTCAGCGCGCCGGGGACGAACCACACCGAGTGACCGTGGCTGTGGTACACCGGGGTGACCATGGCGACGGCGGAGCGCATCGAGGTCACTGATCAGGTCGACCGTGAGCGCTACGAGGTGTCGGTCGACGGCCAAGCCGCCGGGTTCACCATCTATCGCTTGCGCCCGGGGCTGATCGCCTTCGTGCACACCGAGGTGGATGAGCGCTTCCAGGGCCACGGGCTGGCCAGCAGGCTGATCGGGTTCGCCCTCGATGACGCACGCGCGCGGGGGCTGGCGGTCCTGCCGTTCTGCCCGTTCGTCCTGGCGGTCATCGAGGGCCACCGGGAGTACGCGGAGCTGGTCCCCGAGGGCTACCGGCAGACGTTCGGCCTGTGAGACGCTCGGCGCCCTCGGGCGCCGAGTCGTGGGCGTCTCACGGTGCTGGGGCGAACCCGTGGGCCACGGTGTGGTGTCCGTCCACGTTGCGGAGGAATAGAGTCCCGGCGCGACCGAGGAGGAGAGGGAACATGGTTGGTGACGAGCAACTTGCCCGGCAGTTGG
>DASXCN010000034.1:0-1622 GCA_036491155.1 Solirubrobacteraceae bacterium
GCCACCGGCCGCAGCTCGGGGTGGCGCACGGCGCGCAGCCAGAGCTCCACCCACAGCACCCAGTCCTCCTCCAGCGCCGGGGTGGTGGGGAGGCACTGGTCGATCATCGACTGCAGGCGCTCTGCGTGGCTGGCGCCCTCCGGGAGGTCGCTCTCCACGCGCACGTCGCCCGCCTGCGCGTAGGAGTACTCCAGCGCCTCCGCCAACAACGCCTCGCGGGTCTCGAAGTGATAGTGGACGTTGGCCGTGGAGACGCCGGCCTCCATGGCGATCCGGGCGATGCGCACCCCGTCGATGCCCTCGTGGGCGATCTGGCCGACCGCCGCCGCCAGGATCCGGTCGCGCCCGTCGCGCCGGCTCGCCATCAGCCGGCCGGGGCCTCCGCGGCCTCGGGCGACAGCGCCGGCGCCAGGTCGGCCCGGATGCGATCGGCGAACCAGGCCACGCCCTTCTCGCGCGCCGAGAGCGGCCCGCAGCGGTACCCGCGCGTCTGGAGACCCTGTTGGACGTTGTCGACGAGGTCGATGTCCTCATCGAGCACCAGCGTGTTCAACCGCTGGTTGGCCCACTGCACGAATCGGGTCCGCGGAGTGGCTCCCGCCGGGCGATAGGACGCCGACACGTCGCGCGTGCTCCCGACGCCGTTGGGCAGCAGTTGCCACGTGCCCACCTGGTCGGGATACAGGTCGATCGTGGTGTTGGGATAGATGTACACGTAGCGCCACATGCTGCGGTCGCGATCGGCGAGGCCGGGCATCGGCGTCACCAGCTGGGAGTAGAGCCGCTCGAGCCGGTTGCTGGAGGGCTTGTCGCGCATCGGCGCGTCGAACCACAGGTACTGCTCGTTGACCTCGACGTCGTAGTTCTTGTAGTCCAGCATCCGCATCAGGCCCGGGTGGGCGATGGGGATGTGGTAGCCCTCGATGTAGTTGTCGGCCACCACCTTCCAGTTGGCCGGCTGCGTGCCGGCCGCGGGCGCGAACGGCTCAAGCGTCTCGATCCGGTAGGGCGCCAGGCGCTGGGGCAGGTCCCCCACCAGTTCGGCCAGTGGCGCCGCGTCGCCGTCGAGGTTGACGAACACCAGGCCGCACATCTCCTCGACGCGCACCGGCATCAACGACAGCGACTTCTTGTCGAGCTTCTCGCCGAAGGCCATACCCTCGGGCACGCCGATCAGCGAGCCATCCATCTTGTAGGTCCAGCCGTGGTAGCGACAGCGGATCGCCGCCTTGCACTGGCCCGAGCCGCTGAGCAGCCGCGACCCGCGATGCCGGCAGACGTTCAGGTACGCCTTCAGCGCGCCCTTGTCGTCGCGGACGACGAGCACCGGCTGGTTGCCCGCCGCGGCGGTGATGTAGCTGCCGGCGTTGCGCAGCTGCGAGACATGCCCCGCGAGCTGCCACGTGCGCTCGAAGATCAGCTCCTGCTCGGCCGCCTCCAGCGAGGGGTCGGTGTAGTAGCGGGGCTCGAGCGCCACCCCCGACGGAGACGCGGCGGAGCCGTTCAGAGCGGTGGGCGACGACGGGGGCGAGGCAACGGTTGTGTCCATATTCTCATCCTGACTTTGTGATCAGTTGATGTATTCTAACCGCCATGGTCAAGCGCGCCTCGTGGCTGTCGAT
>DASXCN010000035.1:0-2987 GCA_036491155.1 Solirubrobacteraceae bacterium
TAGACGACGGGGAACTCCAGGCCCTTGCTGCGGTGGATGGTGAGGACCTGGACCGCCTCGGCGTCGGACTCCAGACGCCGGCTGCGCTCCTCGTCGGCGGTGTCGGTCTCGGCCTCGGCGATGCGAGTACGCAGCCATCCGGTGAGCGCGGTGGGGCCCAGCTGCTCCTCGGAGGCGGCCGCGTGCAGGAGCTGGCCGATGTGGCGAAGGTCGGTGAGGCTGCGCTCGCCGGTGGCGTCGCCCAGCACGCGCGCGGCCAGCGCTCGGCCCTCGGAGGCGTCGCGCATGACGGTCTCCAGCAGCGAGGCCACGCCCCGGGTGCGCAGCACCCGCGCCCACTCGTGCAGACGGCGGTGCACGGCCTCCCATTCCAGCGAGTCGTCGTCGGCCTCGGCCAGCCGCTCGGCCGGCCAGCCCACGAACGCGGTCAGCGCCGCCGAATGGGCCCGGGTGATCGACGCCGGGCGCTCCAGCGCCTCGAGCAGGTGCAGCCACTGACGGGCCGGCTGGGTCCCGAACACGCTGCCGGCCCCGTTGATGACCGCCGGTACCCCGACGTCCTCGAGCGCCTCGCGGATCATCGCCGCCTGCTTGTTGGTGCGCACCAGCACGGCGATGTGGGCGGGCTGGATGGCCTCGGAGCCGGCGTCGCCCGCGACGGGCTCGGCCGAGTCGACGCCTCCGGCGCCGCGTCCACCGGTCGCGGCCACCCGGGCCCCCGAGCTCAGCAGCCCCACGATGTCCGCGGCGACGTCGCAGACGACGTGCCGGCGCGCGTCGGGCGCGCGCGCGTAGCCCCGCGGGGTCTGAGGCAGCTCCGAGCGCATCGCCACCCGCACCCGCAGCGGGGCGGCCACCGGCGCACCGCTCAGCCCGGGCGCTTGGTGGGCGTCGGCGGCGCGCACCTGGCGGTAGGCGATTCCCTCGTGACCGAGCTTGACGCCGGAGAACAGCGCGTCATGCGCGTCGATCAGCCCCTGATCAGAGCGCCAGTTGATCGGCAGCGTGGCCTGGGTCTCGGCGGCGCGCGCGGCCTCGAGGTACGCGTACACGTCGGCGCCGCGGAAGGCGTAGATCGCCTGCTTGGGGTCGGCGATCAGCACCAGACTCGTCGGGCGGGTCTGACTGGAACCAAAGGCGAGGCGCAGGATCTCCCACTGTGCCGGGTCGGTGTCCTGGAACTCATCGACCAGCACCACCTCGTAGCGCGCACGCAGCTGCGCGGCGACCGCGGAGCCGCCGGGGCCGGACAGCGCGCTCTTGAGCCGCTCCACGAGGTCGTCGTAGGTCATGACCATCATCGAGCGCTTGCGCGCCTCCAGCTCGCGCCGGGCGGCCTCGGCCAGCCCGAGGCGCATCTTCGGCACCTCGCTGTCGTCTGAGACGATCCGCGCGGACGGGTTGTCGATCGCCGCCCGCGCGATCGCGCCGGCCTCGGTGCGACCGAAAGCCGCCGCGCCGCCGGGATTGAGCCGCTTGGGGGCGAAGCGCCGGATGTAGAGGTCATCCACCACGTCGTCAACGAGGTCGGACAGGTCCTCGACGAAGGTCACGTCGGGCTCCAGGTCGCCCGCGATGCCCAGGCCGCCGAGCATCTCCTGGCAGAAGCCGTGCGTGGTGGCGATGGTGGCGGCGTCGAAGCTGGCGATCGCGCGCGCCAGGTTCTCCCGGTGAACCTCGATGTCCTCGCGGGCCAGCAGCGTCACCACCGGATCCTCGTCGGCGGGCGCCACCGCTCCGGCCAGACGCAGGCCCAACCCGCGCTCGACGCTGACCAGGCGCTCGCGTACGCGCTCACGCAACTCGCCGGTGGCGATGCGAGTGAAGGTGACCAACAGCAGCCGCTCGAGGTCGATCCCCTCGGCGACGTAGCGCGCCGTGAGCGCGGCGATGGTGTACGTCTTGCCCGTCCCGGCGCTGGCCTCCAGCACGGTGACGCCGTGGGGCAGCTCTCCGCACGGGTCAAACGCCACCGGCTGCAGCGGGATCGCGCCGGCGCTCATTGGGCCCGCACCTCCTCGCGGGCCAGCAGGCCCTCCCACAGGCGCCGGGCCAGACGCCCGAACCGCGAGCTCTCGGAATCCGGCCACCCGTCACCCGACTCGCCCGCGGCCGGGGCGAGCTCCAGCACCTCCGGGAGCGTGAGGACGCCGCCGAGGACCATCTGGTGCTCGGCGTCGCGGTCCTCGCGCTCGCGGTTCCACTCGCTCTCCCACTCCTTCAGCGCGGCGCCGTAGCCGTCCTGGCCCTGGCGCGCCATCTGGGCGTACGCGGCCGAGGTGAGGCAGAACAGCGGCAGCGGCTCGCGCATCCCGCGGTCATAGAGGTCCATCAGTACCGCCAGCTCTGCCCGGGCGCAGGCGCGGCGCTGCTCGGCGTCGTCGCCCAGGGGCTGAACCCATGCAGTCCGGACGTCGCCGCGCCCCTGGCCGCGTCCCACCGTCGCCGCCGCGAACGGCCGCCCGGGCGAACTGGCCGTGAGCGCCAGCAGCCGCACCCAGGCCGCGATCCGATGCTTGGCCGACACGCGCGAGAAGGTGGTGGTCAGCAGCAGGTCACCGGTGACCCCGGTGACGGTCCCGCTGAGCAGGCGGCCGTCGTCGAGCACGGCGCGCACGTCCACCGGATCCCCGCCCGCTCCGCCATCGCCGGCCTGACCGCCCGTCGCCGTGGCCACGGCATGTGCGCGGTCCACGATCCCCGACACGATCGGCGACAGATCATCGATCACCGGCTTGCCCAGCACGCCCGGCGGCAGCGTGCCGCGCGCGATCTCGGCCAGGATCGCCGTGCGCTCGTCGATGCCGCGCAGCCGCGCCTCGAGCAGCCGCTGGCCCACGCCCCAGCGCTGGAGCCCGTCGAGCTCCACCGACAGCTCGTCCTCGACGTCATCGTCGGCGGAGTACAGGCTGATCCCGAGCCGCTGGCGCAGGAACGCGCGCACCGGATGCTCGACGAAGCGCACGAGGTCGGACAGCTCGACCACC
>DASXCN010000036.1:0-2508 GCA_036491155.1 Solirubrobacteraceae bacterium
GGGTGCGAACATACGTTCGATGTATGCCGAGCTGCACTGCCATTCGGCGTTCTCGTTCCTGGACGGCGCCTCGCTGCCCGACGAGCTCGTACCCACAGCGCTGGCGCTGGGCTATGAGGCGCTCGCGCTGACTGACCACAACTCCGTCTCGGGCTCGATGGAGTTCGCCGTCGCGGCCCGGGCGCTGGGCCTGCGGCCGATCCACGGGGCCGAGGTGGATCTCGACGACGGCCGCCACCTCACGCTCCTGGTCGTCGATGCCCGGGGGTGGTCCAACCTCTGTCGCATCCTCACCCGCGCGCACGCACATACGCGCGATGGCCGTGCCGGGGCGCCGGCCACCGACCCGGAAGTCCCGCTGCAGACGGTGCTCGACCACGCCGAGGGCCTGGTCTGCCTGAGCGGGTGCGCCCTGCGCGGTGTCCACGACGAGCTCACCCTGCGCCGGCTGCGCGACGCCTTCGGGCCCGGGCGGCTGCGCATCGAGCTGCAGCGCCCGTTCCTGCACGACGACCGGGCTCGCAACCGCCGTCTGCAGCAGCTGGCCCGACGGCTGGAGGTGGCCTGCGTGGCCACCGGCAACGTGCACGCCCACGCCCGCCGGCGGGGCCCGCTACAGGACGCGTTCGTCGCGGTGCGCCTGCACACCACGCTGGACGCCTCCGAGCCGCAGCGGCGGGGGAACTTCAGCCACGTGCTGGCCGCGCCCGAGGCGATGGCGGCGCGCTTTGCCGAGTATCCGGAAGCGGTGGCCGAGACGGTCCGCCTCGCCGACGAGCTGCACTTTGACCTCGGCAGCGATCTCGGCTACCGGTATCCCGGGGCCGAGGACGACGACGCCATGCGCACGCTGGCCGAGCTGTGCGACACGCGCCTGCACGACCGCTACGACGATGCGCCCGCCGACATCTCAGAGCGGGCGGCGGCGCGTCTGACAGAGGAGATGCGGATCATCGACTCACTGGGCCTGCCCGGCTTCTTTTTGTTGCACCACGACATGCTGGAGTTGGCGCGCGAGGTGGCGGTGGAGGTGCGCGGCACCGAGAGCGCCCGCGCGCTGCTGCCGCCCGGGCGAGGCCGCGGCTCGAGTGTGTCCTCGATCGTCTGCTTTCTCACCGGGCTCTCGCACGTGGATCCGATCGCCAACGAACTGCTCATCGGGCGCTTCCTCAACGAGGAGCTGACCTCGCTGCCCGACATCGACCTGGACTTCCCCCGGGACATCCGCGAGAAGCTCATTCCCCGCGTGCACGAGCGCTACGGCCACGAGCGCTCTGCGCTGGTCGCCGCCTTCCCCACCTACCGGTCGCGGGGCGCCATCCGTGAGCTGGGCAAGGCGCTGGGGCTGCCCCCGGGAGAGATCGAGCGGGTGGCCCGGGGCAGCGAGGGATGGGACGCGCGCGAGGTGGGCCGCGACATCACCAACACCGGCCGTCAAGGATTGAGCGGGCGCTGGGCGTGGTTGGCCCGTCTGGCCGCGGAGGCCCACGGCCTGCCGCGCCATCTCTCCCAGCACTCGGGCGGGATGATCATCGCCACGCGGCCGCTGATCGACTGCTGCCCGATCGTCCCGGCGGCGATGGAGGGACGCCAGATCGTCCAGTGGGACAAGGACTCGTGCTCGGACGCAGGCTTTCTCAAGATCGACGTGCTGGGGCTGGGGATGCTGTCGGCGGTGGAGCGCACGGTGGAGCTCATCGCCCGCACGCGCGGCGAGCGCATCGACCTCTCTCGGATCCCCTACGACGATCCCGCCACCTACGAATGCATCCAGGAGGCCGACACCACCGGGGTGTTTCAGATCGAGAGCCGGGCGCAGATGGCCTCGCTGCGGCGCACCCGGCCCGAGAACCTCCGCGACATCACGATCCAGGTGGCGATCGTCCGTCCCGGTCCCATCCAGGGCGGCGCGGTCAACCCCTACATCGCGCGCCGCCAGCGCATGCGCGTGGATCCCGACTTCAAGGTCCCCTACGACCACCCGTGCCTGGAGCCGGTGCTGGAGGAGACGCTGGGAACGATCATCTTCCAGGACCAGGTGCTGGAGGTGTCGATCGCCTTCGCCGGGTTCGGGGTGGGGGAGGCCGAGGGCCTGCGCCGGGCGATGAGCCGCAAGCGCTCGGAAGCGGCGATCGAGGCCTACCACGCGCGGTTCGTCGAGGGGGCCAAGCGCAAGAACGGCGTCGAGGACGAGACCGCCGAGCGAGTGTGGGAGATGGTCAAGGGCTTCTCGGGGTTCGGCTTTCCCAAGGCCCACGGCGCGGCGTTCGGGCTGCTGGCCTACCAGTCGACGTGGCTGCGCGTCCACTACACGCAGGAGTTCCTGTGCGCGCTGCTCAACGAGCAGCCGATGGGCTTCTACCCGCCCGACGCGCTGGTGCACGAGGCGCAACGGCGGGGCATCGAGGTTCACCCGCCCGACGTCAACGAAAGCGACGTGGAGTGCGAGATCGAGGCTTCGAGCTCGCTGCCCGACCTCGAGGTCCGGATCGGGCTGGGCTATGTCCG
>DASXCN010000037.1:0-5628 GCA_036491155.1 Solirubrobacteraceae bacterium
TACCTGGGACGCCACGTCGGCCTGCCGATCGCGCTCGAGGGTGCCCTGAAACTCAAGGAGATCTCCTACATCGCCACCGACGCCTACGCGGCGGGGGAGATGAAGCACGGGCCGATCGCGCTGCTGGACGAGAACACCCCGGTGGTGGTGGTCGCCACGGAGTCCCCGGTGCTGGAGAAGGTCATCTCCAACATCCAGGAGGTCCGCGCCCGCGGGGCCCGCGTCATCGCCGTGGCCACCGAGGGCGACGAGACGGTCGCCCAGCACGTCGACGAGCTGATCAGGGTTCCCCGCACCGACTGGATGCTGGCGCCGCTGCTGGCGGTGATCCCGCTCCAGTTGCTGGCCTACCACATCGCCCGCCTGCGCGGCCTCAACGTCGACCAGCCGCGCAACCTGGCCAAGACCGTCACGGTCGAGTGACGCCGGTGGCCGTGGTGGGCGAGCCCGCAGCGTCGAGCTACGCGGTCGGCATCGACCTGCTGGAGATCGAACGCCTCGAGCGTGCGCTGGAGCGCCGCCCGCGCCTCGCCGAACGGCTGTTCACCGACGCCGAGCGCGCGTACGCGGCGTCCCGCGCACGTCCCGG
Source organism: Solirubrobacteraceae bacterium (assembly GCA_036491155.1). GTDB lineage: Bacteria > Actinomycetota > Thermoleophilia > Solirubrobacterales > Solirubrobacteraceae > Palsa-465. The sequence goes on from DASXCN010000037.1 coordinate 590, forward strand.
GCAGCACCTGGCGGCGCGCTTCTGCGCCAAGGAGGCCGTGGCCAAGGCCCTCGGGCTCGAAGCCTGGAGCTTTCGCGATGTTGAGGTGACCTCGGCCGGAGGCCCACCCGGGGTAGCGCTTCACGGCGCGGCGGCTGAGCGCGCCGCGGCGCTGGGGGTCACCGTTCGCATCTCGTTGACGCACACCCGCAGCGACGCCGGTGCCGTGGCGATCGCGGCTGCCGATGACTGACGCCCCGGCCCCTGACGCCAGGCTGCCGGGCTGGCTGGCGCCGCTGCCCGACGCCGAGCAGCAGCGCGCCACCGACGCCTGGGCGATCGGTGAGCGGGGCATCGCGTCGCTCGAGCTGATGGAGCGGGCCGGAGCCGGGCTGGCCGACGCGATCCGCGAGCGCGTGCCCGAGGGCCGGGTGGTGGTCGTGACCGGCAAGGGCAACAACGGCGGCGACGGCCTCGTGGTGGCCCGGTTGCTGCGCGAGGCCGGCCGCGAGGTCGACGTGCTCCTGCTCGCCCCGGGCGAGGAGCTCACCGGAGATGCGCGGGTCAACTTCGACCGCCTGCCCTGGCCCGGTGCGCGGCCGTTCGAGGCCGGCGCTCTGCACGACGCCGCCGCGGTGGTGGACGCCATCCTCGGCACCGGGTTCAGCGGCGAGCCGCGCGACCCCGCGCGCGGCGCGATCGTCGCCATCAACGAGACCGCCGGGGACGCGGCGGTTTTCGCCTGCGACGTACCCAGTGGGGTCGACGCCTCCACCGGAGAGATCGTCGGCGACGCCGTCCGCGCCGACGCCACCGTGACCTTCCACGCCGCCAAGCCGGGGCTGTGGATCAACCCGGGCAAGGCCCATGCCGGGGAGGTCACGATCATCGACATCGGCATCCCCGAGGGAGCGCCGATCGCCGCGTCGGTGGGTCTCATCGAGCCTGACGTGCTCGACGGCGTGCCTCAGCGCGGGCAGGACTCGACCAAGTTCGCGGCCGGCGCGCTGATGGTGTGCGGCGGGTCCACCGGGCTCACGGGCGCCCCCTGCATGGCGGCCGAGGCGGCGATGCGTGCCGGCGCGGGCTACGTCACCGCGCTCGTTCCCGCGTCGCTCAACGTCGTCTTCGAGCAGCGGCTGCTCGAGGTCATGTCCGTGCCGCTGCCCGACAAGGAGGGCACGCTGACCCAGCCCGCGCTTGAGGTGGCGCTGGAGCGCACCGAACGCGCCGACGCCCTGGTGCTCGGACCGGGGCTGGGCCGCAAGCCGGGGACCTTCAAGCTGGCGCGCAGGCTCGCCGCGGCGGTCGCCGTCCCACTGCTGCTCGACGCCGACGCTCTGAACGCCCACGAGGGCCGGCTGGAGGCACTGGCGGAGCGCTCTGCGGCCACCGTGCTCACGCCCCACGCCGGTGAGCTGGCCCGACTGTTGGAGACCGATAGCGCGGAGATCGGCGCCCACCGCCTGCGCTGCGTGCGCGACGCGGCCGCCCGCGCCGACGCGGTGGTGCTGCTCAAGGGCGACGACACCATCGTCGCTGCTCCCGACGGCCGCGCCGGGGTGAGCCGCGGCGCCACGCCGGTGTTGGCCACCGCCGGGACCGGCGATGTGCTCTCCGGGATCATCGGCGCCTACCTGAGCAAGGGGATGGATCCATTTCACGCCGCGTGCGCCGGGGTGCTGGTGCACGCCCGGGCGGGACGGCTGGCCGCGCAGACAATCGGGACCGAGGGCGTGATCGCCTCAGACGTCATCGCGCTGCTGCCGCGGGCCCGCCGCGGCGACGACGCGTGAGCGGACGCCGCCCGGCCGCTCGCTCCGACAAGATCTGCCGATGGCACTGCGCGCACTGGCCCGGGTGAACCTGGCCGCGATCGAACGCAACGTCGTGGCCCTGCGCGGCCTCCTGGCCGGCGACGCGGAGCTCTGCGCGGTGGTCAAGGCCGACGCGTCGGGCCACGGCGCGGCGCCGGTCGCGCGGGCCGCGCTGGCGGGCGGGGCGACCATGCTGGCGGTGGCGACGGCGGGGGAGGCGGCGGAGCTGCGTGCCGCCGGGTTGGTGGCCCCGATCCTCATCATGGGCGCGGTGAGCTCTGAGGAGCTGCCGGTGGCGATCGATGCGCGGGCGGAGCTGGTGGCGTGGGACGAGCGCTTCGTCTCCGACCTGGCGGCTGCGGCGGCGGACCGCGGTGGGGTCGTCGGCCTGCACATCAAGCTCGACAGCGGAATGGGGCGGCTGGGCACGCGCGACGCCCCGGCGGCGTTCGCCGTCGCGCAGCAGGTCCGCGAGCGGGCGCCGACGCTGAGGCTCGTCGGAGCGATGACGCACTTGGCCACCGCCGACGGCGACCTGGACTTCGCTGCCGGGCAGCTGGCCGTGTTCGCACGGTTCGCCACGGAGCTGCAGCGCCGCTTCGGCCCCCTGCGCGTTCATGCGGCCAACAGCGCGGCGACCCTGCGCGTGCCCGACAGCCATTTCGACATGGTGCGCTGCGGCATCGCCCTCTACGGTTGTGATCCGATGAACGAGGATCCCGACTCCACCGGCCTGGAGCCGGCGATGGAGCTGAGCACCTATGTGGCCGCGGTCAAGCGCGCGCAGGCCGGCGACAGCATCGGCTACGGGCGCCGGTTCATCGCGCGCGGTCCGAGGTGGATCGCCACGATGCCGATCGGCTACGCCGATGGCGTGCGGCGGGGGCTCACCAACAACTGCGACGTGCTGATCGGCGGCCGCCGCTACCCGCTGGTGGGCACCGTGAGCATGGACAACATCACCGCGGATTTAGGCCCCGCCCACCCCGCCCACCCCGCCGACCCCGGTCGCCCGGCCGTGACCGTCGGCGCTCCGGCCATCCTCATCGGACGCTCGGGGCAGGAGCGCCAGACCGTGGAGGACATCGCCCAGCGCCTGGACACCATCAACCACGAGGTGCTGTGCGGAATCTCGGCTCGCGTGCCGCGCCGCTATCACCGCGACGGGACACCGGTGCCGTGACCGATCCTGTCGCTGCGCTGGCCGAGATCGTTCCCGACGCATGGCTGGTGGGCGGTACCGTGCGCGACCGCGTGCTCGGGCGCGAGACCGCCGACTTCGACGTGGCCACGGCGGGGTCGGCCGGCGACATCGCCCGGGCGCTGGGCCGGGCGGCGGGCGGCTTCGCGTTCGAGCTGTCGGAGGCGTTCGGTGCCTGGCGGATCGTCGCCCATGACCGCACGTGGCAGGTCGACGTGCTTCCGCTCAACGGCGCGACGATCGAGGAGGACCTGGGCCGCCGCGATCTGACCATCAACGCCATCGCCGCGCCCCTGGGGTCGCGGGGCTACGTCGACCCCTTCGGTGGGCTGGAGGACCTCAGCATGCGCCGCCTGCGCGCCGTCTCGCCGGTGGCCTTCGAGCGCGACGCGCTGCGGACGCTGCGGCTGGCCCGGCTGGCCTGCGAGCTGGGCTTTGAGGTCGACCCCGCGACAAAGGGGCTGGCCCGGTCGGCCGCGCCCGGGCTGTCCGCCGTCGCGCCCGAGCGGGTGTTCGCCGAACTGCGCCGCGTGGTTTGCGCTCCCGCCGCGCTGGCCGGCCTCGAGCTCATGGACGCCATCGGGGTCACCGACGTGATCCTGCCCGAGCTGTCGGCGCTCCGGGGGGTGGAGCAGAGCCGCTTTCACCATCTCGACGTGTCTGATCACACTCGCTCGGTGCTGGCGGAGGTCATCGCGCTCGAGGCCGACCCCGAGCGTGTGGCGGGCGAGAACGTGCGGGTGCTGGCGCGCTTTCTGGACGAGCCGCTGGCCAACGACCTCACCCGGGCCCAGGCCCTGCGCTTCGGCGCCCTGCTGCACGACATCGCCAAGCCCCAGACGCGGGCGGTGACACCGCAGGGGCGGGTGACCTTCATGGGCCACGACCAGGCCGGAGCCCGGCTATCGGCCGAGATTCTGGGGCGGCTGCGGGCCTCCGAGCGGCTGCGCGAGCATGTCGCCGCGCTGACCCGTCACCACCTGCGGCTCGGTTTCCTCGTGCACGAGATGCCGCTGAGCCGGCGCGCCGTGTACGACTACCTGCACGTCACGGCCCCCGTCGCGGTCGACGTCACGGTGCTGAGCGTCGCCGACCGGCTGGCCACGCGTGGCGACAACGCCGACCGAGCCATCGCCTCCCACCTTGAGCTGGCGCGCCATATGCTGGCCGAGGGGCTGGCCTGGGCCGCCCATCCGCCCCGTCCACCGGTTCGCGGCGACGAACTGGCCGAGGCGCTGGGCATCAAGCCCGGCCCGCTGGTGGGCGACCTGCTGGCCGAGCTGGAGGCAGCCAGCTTCAGCGGCGAGGTGGCCACGCGCGAGGAGGCGATCGCCCGCGCGCGCGAGCTGATCGCCTCCGAGCACCCCCGCTGAGACCACCGCCGCGGCTAAGCTGGCGACATGAGCGACCGAGATCCGGACTGCCTGTTCTGCAAGATCGTCGCCGGCGAGATTCCGTCCGAGCGCGTCGACGAGGATGAGCGGACCGTGGCCTTCATGGACATCAACCCGGCGACGCGCGGGCACGCCCTGGTCATCCCCCGCCGGCACGCGGCCAACCTGTTGGAGATCGACGCGGAGGACCTCGCGGCCACGGTGGCCGCGGCCCAGCGGCTGGCTCGGACGGCTTCTGAGCGCCTCGGTGCCGACGGAGTCAACCTGATCAACTCGTGCGGTCCGGCCGCATGGCAGACGGTCTTTCACTTCCACGTCCACGTGATCCCGCGTTACGAGGGCGATCCGCTGAAGCTGCCGTGGACGCCGTCTCCCGGCGATCCCGAGGAGATCGCGGCGGCCGCGCAGCAACTGCGATGAGCGCCCCCGGAACGGGCCGGCCGGGCGGGGGGCGTGTCCGTCGCGGTGCGCTCATTTCTGGACCAAGGCCCGGCGCGCGCGACCTTCCGCGGACGCTGAGCACAGAAAATACCTACCGCTGCTTGACAGACCCTGGTACGTTTCCCGCGTTCTGGTCAGGCTTTGGCCTGCACTACGGGGAAAACGAAGGGATTCTCATGGCAACGGGTACCGTCAAATGGTTCAGCG
>DASXCN010000038.1:0-4047 GCA_036491155.1 Solirubrobacteraceae bacterium
CCGGCGCGCGTCTGCTGGCTGTCGGTACGAGCATCGCGGGCTTTACGTCGTCGTCTGGCCCTGAGAGCTCTTCGGTGTCAGAGCACGGGCCCGCAGCGCGTCGTGGCCCGCCACCGGGCGCAGGGCCGGCGAACCGCGTGAGCGTGGCCGACTCGGCGGCGAACACGATCGGTGGCTCCAGATCTCCGTTCCTGCCCGAACGCGACAGCCGGGACCTGATCATGGTTACGTCGCCGGATCTGATCACCGAGGCTCTCTACGCTGGTTGGTGGACTGAGATTTCGGGTGCGGCAGTCGGTGAGGCCCGGACGAGTAACAGGGACCGGTCTGTCTGGTGGCCGACGAGCGGCCCGGTCCGAGGGGCCGCCTGTCGTCGAAATGTCTGTCGCAGGATCGAACGGTGCGTCAGTGAGCGACCGACACTTCAGGATGGTCGTATCGACGCTTGGGGCCATCCCGTGGCCTCGAAGATCGCGACCGGGTCCAGGTAGTCTCGCCAGTGCGTCACCTTCTGATCTTTGATGGTGATGATGGAGACGAATCGGTTGTTGTACGGCCGTCCGGTCTGTACCGATTCGCCGTGCACTTCGTATTCGAGGACGACGACGGACACTTGTGGGTCTCGGTAGACCCGGAGGTGGTCGGCACTGTGCACGTTCATGTACTGGTCATAGCCGTTGTAGAGGTCGATGATGTTTTGGCGACCTTGGACGTGCCGGGGGTAGCCGGGGACGGAGATGACGTATTCGAAGATCACGTCGTTGGCGAGCTGATCGAAGTAGTCCTCTCCCTCGACCAGCCCTTTGAGCCCTTCCCGGACGACGCGGAAGAACGGCCCGTCGGCACCGAAGTTAGAGCTGTCGTCGGTGTACTTGGTCATGACTCCTCCTCACTGGTCCAAACGCTGGCGTGACGTTCTGCGAATGCATGAAAGCTGTGTGGCGGGCGGCCGATGACGGTCTCGATATCGGCGGTCGGCGTTGAGCCGTGACCGGCGATGATCGCGTCGGTCAGCCAGCGCAGCATCGGCGCGTAGCCGGCGGGGACACCGGCGGCGGTTGCCGCATCGATCCACGTCTGCTGGTCGATGTCCTGGTAGCTGACGGGTTCTCCGCTGACGGCGGTGATCGTCGCGGCGACTTCGTTAAAGGTGATCGCCTCGGGCCCGGTGAGCGCGTACGCGGCGCCCGCGTGGCGCTCGGGGTGCAGCAGCGTCTGACCCGCGACCTCCGCGATGTCAACCGCGTCAACGAACGCCTCCGCGCCGCCACCGCTGGGAACGACAAGGGTTCCGTCGATGATCGGCAGATGCTCGTCAATGAAGTTCTGCATCACCCACGCGGGGCGCAGAATGCTGTGCGTAAACGCATGCCGGAGGGCGAGGTCGGTCTCGACGGCGGTGATATCCACCTCTTGTGGCGCCTGGTCGCCGCTGTAGGTGCTCAGTAACGTGACGTGGCGCACGCCGACGGCCTCGGCCTGGTCAAGGAACGTCGCGACCTGCCTGGCGTAGCGGACGCGCATCACCGGCGTGACGAGATACACCCGGTCGGCCCGCGCGAGCGCCGGCGCATAGGTGCTCGGGTCGTCCCAGTCAAAGAACACGTCGCTGCCATGCCGAGACGCCGTCTGAGCCGGCAGGCCATGATCGATCAGATATGCGGCGACCAGCGAGCCCGTCCGGCCGCTGCCACCGAGAATCAGACCTGAGGAAAATGAATTGATCACGCGATCAAGCATTGCGACATCCACCCGAGGCGATCAATGCCCAAACAACTCGATCTGTTGCGCCAGCGTCTCAGAGCATGCCCGAGCAGAGCATCAACGCGTCCATATGGGAGCGAATCGCGACGATGCCTGTCTGAGCGACGCGCGAGAGCAAGCACGGTCTCGGTCTAGAGCCCGCTAGCGGCTCGAGGAACGCCGCGGGGATTCGTGGCGCCACCTCGAAGCCGCGCTCACCGCCGCCTCGGGGTCGTCCCCAGTCCGGGTGTTCGACCGCAGGCCCGGGCCTCGTCAATGAACGATCAGTACCGCGGACGGGTCGAGGGCGTGGCTTTCTCGCCATCGTCCGGGCGGTTGGCCGTGGTGGCGTCGAAACGCGGTGGTGAACGCATATTGGGACGAGTAGCCGACCCGTGCGGCGATCTCAGACAGCGAGACCCCATCGGTGAGCAGTAGATCGCGCGCAAGCGTCATTCGCCAGTCCGTTAGGTACTGCATCGGCGTCTGGCCCAAGGTCTGCTGAAAGACTCGCGCGAAGGACGCCCGAGACATCAGCGCGACCCGCGCTAGCCCCTCGACGGTCCACGGCCGTCCGGCGTTCTCGTGAATCGCCTGCAACGCACGCGCTAGACGCTCGTCGGCACTGGCGCGAAACCACGCCGGCGCGTTGGCGCTGCGCGCCAAGCCGGTTCGCAGACCGAGCACAACCAGCAGATCGAGCAGGCGGTCAAGCACCGTCTGCTGTGCTGGCTGCGGCTGCGCGAGCTCGCGTGACAGCAACGTCACAACACCATGGATCGGGTCATCGACGCTCGCCGGAAAGGCAAGCACTGGCGGCAGTGCGTCAACCAGCCCTGCACCGATATCACCAGCGAACTGGTAGGCGCCACACAGAAACACCGCACCATCGGCACCGAGCTCAACCTCCCCCGCGGTGTGCAGCCGGCGAAATTCGTCCGGCGAGACGCACTCCGCACCTGGCTCGTACGCGACGAAGTGATCAGGGCCGCCGCGCACGAACGCGAGATCACCCGGCCTCAGCACCACCGGCGCCTCCCCCGCCTCGGTCCACAGCCAGATCTGCCCCTGGACGACCGCATGGACCGCCAGCTGGATGCCCGACAACCTCAACCCCCAAGGCGGATTCGCCGCTGAGCGCGCAAACACACCCCCGGCCGCCCGCGCGCGCACCAAATGCTGTTGCAAAAGATCCACGCGATGAGTGTCTCGCACAAAAATCCGCGCGTCAAGATCATTGAACCACCGGCTTTCGCGGCTGATACTCGCCTCCAGCACAACCACCCCCAACCCGGAGGACATCAACATGTCGACCACCCAAATCGCGACCGTCGTCTTGGAGCCCGCCGCCCAGGCCTTCGCCAACGCCACCGCTAACCCGCCGTACCTGTTTGACCTCGGGCCCCAGAAGGGCCGCGAGACCGTCGACGAGGTCCAGTCAGGACAGATCGAGAAGCCCGACGCCGAGATCGAGGACTTAACCATTCCCGGTGGCCCCGCTGGCGAGGTCTCAGTCCGCATCATGCGCCCCAAGTCCACCGAAGGCACGCTCCCGGTCATCCTCTACAGCCACGGCGCTGGATGGGTGTTCGGCAACGCCCACACCCATGACCGGCTCATCCGCGAGCTCGTGGTCGGCACCGGAGCAGCACTGGTGTTCCCCAACTACAGCCTCTCCCCCGAGGCGCGCTACCCGGACGCGATCGAGGAGATCTACGCCGTGCTCGAGTGGATCGCGGAGCACGGCGCGGATCGCGGCCTGGACGGCTCGCGGATCGCGGTCGCCGGCGACTCGGTCGGCGGCAACATGACCGCCGCGATCACGCTCATGGCCAAGCAACGCTCAGGGCCCCAGCCCACCGCCCAAGTACTGTTCTACCCCGTCACCGACGCCAGCTTCGACACCGACTCCTACCACGAGTTCGCCGAGGGTTACTTCCTGCGCCGCGACGCGATGCAATGGTTCTGGGATCAATACACGACTGACGAGAACCAGCGGGCGGAGATCACAGCGTCGCCGCTGCGTGCCACACCAGAACAGCTCAGCGGACTCCCGCAGGCCCTCGTGATCACCGGCGAAGCCGACGTCCTGCGCGACGAAGGCGAAGCCTACGGCCGCAAGCTCCGCGCGGCCGGTGTCGACGTGACCGCTGTGCGCTACGAAGGCATCATCCACGACTTCGTGATGCTGAACGCGCTCCGTAGCACCAACGCCGCCCAGAACGCGATCACACAGGCCACCACCTACCTGCGCCGAGCGCTGAGCTAACGCTCCACCAGCGGGCGGTGGTGCGGCACAAAGTC
>DASXCN010000039.1:0-3233 GCA_036491155.1 Solirubrobacteraceae bacterium
ACCGGCTGAGCACGTGGCGCCGTGCGTCCCGCGGCACCCCGGTCGCGCAGGTCGAGCTCATAGGTCTGTCCCACGAGATCCACGCCGAAGCTGTGGTGGGGCTCCTCGCGCACGAGGGTGAAACCGTGCTCCAGGTAGATATGGCGCGCGGCGGCGAGGGGATGGTTGGTCCACAGCTGCATCCGCTCGTACCCCGCGGAGGCCGCGAAATCCAGCGCGGTGCCGACGAGCCGATAGCCCAGCCGACGGCCCCGCGCCCGCTGGTCGACGAGCAGGATGCGCAGCTTCGCGGCCTCGGGCTCGTCGCCGCGCACGACGAAGACGCAGCCGACACGCTCACCGTGGAGCACGGCGATCCAGGCGGCGGTGCCCGGTGCGCCGGCTTCGACATCGCGCGCGTAGTCGGCCACGATCCGCGCGCAGAGCGCCTCGAACGTCGTGTCCCATCCGAACTCCCGCACGTAGAGCTCGCCGTGGGCCATCACGACCCAGCCGAGGTCACCGGGTCGGCCCAGTTCCCGGATCGTCAGCCTCTCATCCTGTTCTGCCATCGCCGAGACCCTCTCATTCGGCTACTGAAACACTTGTGTCAGTAGACTACCGCATCATGACCGAGACGGCCCCTGTCTCATCGGCGCGCCGCGACGAACTGCTGGCGCGCGCGTATCGCTACGTCACTGAACACGGGCTCACCGCGATGTCCCTGCGCCCGCTGGCCACCGAGATCGGTTCGAGCCCCCGTGTGCTCCTGTTCCTGTTCGGCTCCAAGGATGGCCTCGTGCGCGCCCTGCTGGCCCGGGCCCGCGCCGACGAGATGGCGCATGTCCAGCGCGTCCGCCTCGAGGACGGGATGGACCTGGCGCGGGTGGGCCTGGAGACGTGGCGGTGGTTGACCGCGGACGAACACCGCGGACTGCTCACGCTGTGGACCGAGAGCTATGCCCGGTCGCTGATCGAGCCCGAGGGACCATGGGCCGGATTCGCCGCGGGCACGGTCGACGACTGGCTGGCGCTGCTGGCCGACACCCAGCCGGCCGCCGAACGTGACACGCCTGCGGGCGAGGCGCGGCGCACCCTCGTGCTCGCGGTCCTGCGCGGCGGCCTGCTCGACCTGCTGGCCACCGGTGACCTCGGGCGCACGACGCGCGCGGTGACCTCGGCGCTGGAGGCGATCTAGACCCGCGTGACGAGCGCGGCGCATTGGTACGTTCTGCGCCGATGCTCGACCTGCGCCCCGTGACGGCCGGCGAAGCGCCGGCGCTGCACGCCCTGATGTCCGATCCCGAGGTGGCGCGGTGGCTGCGCCCGCGGGGCGTCACCGGTCCCTTCTCACTCCAGGAATGCGAGACATGGGTCGCCCGGGACGCGGCCCATTGGGCGGCGCACGGGTTCGGGCCGTGGCTGGCCTGGGACGACGACGGCTGCGCCGGCCGGTGCCTGCTGGCGCACTCGGTGGTCGAGGGCCGCGGGGAAGTCGAGATCGGCTGGGCCGTGGCCAGCCGGTACTGGGGGCGCGGCGTGGGCACAGCCATGGGGCGCCACGCGATGGCGGCGGGCGCGCAACATGGCATCGCCAACCTCGTCGCCTACACGCGCGCCGATAACGTCGCCTCGCGGCGGGTCATGGAGAAGCTCGGCCTGACCTACGAGCGCGACTTCGAGCACGCCGGCTATCCGCATGTCCTGTACCGAACGATCCGGGAAGGAACCTGACCATGAACGACTTCACCCTCATCGGCGGACCGACGGCCTTCTTCACCCACGCCGGGCTGCGCTGGATGACTGATCCGGCGTTCTCGCCGCCGGGCGACTACGAGTATCTGACAAAGCTCACCGGCCCCGCGGTCGAGGCCGACGCCGTGGGCGACATCGACGTCGTGCTGCTCTCTCACGACCACCACGCCGACAACCTCGACCCGGCCGGGCGGGAGTTCCTGCCGCGCGCCGGGCGCGTGTTGACCACCGGCGCCGGAGCCGAGCGCCTGGGCGGCAACGCGATCGGGCTGGAGCCCTGGGCGTCGGTGGAGATCGAGTCGCCCGATGGCTCGACGGTGACCGTGACCGCCGTCCCGGCCCAGCACGGCCCCGACGGGACCGACGAGATCACCGGCCCGGTGATCGGCTTCGTGCTCCAGGCGCCGGGTGCCGAGACGGTCTACGTCTCCGGCGACAACGCGTCGCTGGACGTCGTGCGCCACATCGCCGAGCGGGTGGGTGGTATCGACATCGCGGTGCTGTTCGCCGGGGGCGGTGCAGATCGCCCAGCGCTTCGACGGCGCCTATCTCACGCTTTCCAGCGACCGGGCGGCCGAGGCGGCGAAGATCCTGGGCGCGCGCCTGGTCATCCCCGTGCACTTCGAAGGGTGGGCGCACTTCACCCAGGGCGCCGACGAGCTGCGCGCCGCCTTTGCCGGCAATCAGGCCACCGACGTGCTGCGGATGCCTGAACGCGGCGAGACGCTGGCGCTGTAGCGGCGGGGCGTCAGATCTCGTCGTGGACGCCGATGGACCGCTCCAGCTGCTCCTCGGCGTCACCCTCGTGGCCGCGTCGCTCCTCCAGCAGCGCGCTGGCGATCGCGTCGAGCTTGGTATGAAGCGCGCGCTCGGTGCGCAGTTCGGAGTTCTTGAGCACAGCGACCAGGATCAGCGTGACCGCCGACATCCCGCCGGCGGTCGCCGCCTCGAAGCGGTCGCTGGCGCCGACGGCCAGGCCGACCGCCCACGCCACCACCAGCAGCATGCAGGCGGCGAAGAACAGCATCGAGCTGGCCAGAAACGAGGCGCGCTCGGCGAACTGATCAAACCGGCCCCGGCGGTCCTCGGTCCGGTCGGCCGGATGCCGCAGCGGGCGACCGAGTCCGCTGGCGCGCATGGTGCTGGCGGCGCGGGCCGCACGCTCGGCGGGCCGCCTGGCTGGGGATGGTTCGGGCATGTTCCCCACCTTTAGCAGGCCGCGACCCGGGTCAGGCGAGGACCGGCGCCGGACGCGCGGCCCCGCCGGACGCCACCACCCGCTGCTGGCCCTCGGGGACGACGCGCGTACGCAGATCGTGCTCGTAGACCCAGTGGTCGAGCTGCATGGTGTGGCGCGGGCGCGAGGAGTAGTGACGCACGTAGCGCCGCTCGTCGCGGCGGATCTCGGCCTCCATGTCGGGCACCGTGGGCAACGCCCAGTCACCGCCCAGCCAACGGCCCACGAGCTTGGCCTGGCACTCGGCGAAGGGGAAGATCGT
>DASXCN010000040.1:0-2280 GCA_036491155.1 Solirubrobacteraceae bacterium
GCCTGCTCCCGTTGGCCGCCGAGGCCGCCGGGATCTCGTTCGACGAGCTGGTCGAGCGCGTGCTCGCCGCTGCGGTCGTCCCGGCCTGACCCTTAGCGGAGCGCCGCGAAGGCCGAGAGCATCCGCGCGCTGGGCGCGGCGCCCGTCAGGCCCGGCGGTGGACTGGTGGGGAAGCCTCCCGTGCCTCCGCCGGGCGGAGCGGGCGGGCTGAGCACCGAGCTCAGCTTGGCCGACCACTTGGCCCCGAGGCTGGTGGAGAGCTTCTCGTTGCGAGCGTCCAACCTGTGCAGGCGCTTGAGCGCCGCGCGATCGCGGCGGGTGATCAGGTAGCTCGGGAGCTGCTTGAGAATGTCCGGGCCCCGTCCGAGCGATGTAGCGAGCACCCGGTAGAAGATGCCGACAACGCGCGTCGTCCCCGGCGGGTCGGAGGTGAACCCATTCGCCGCAGCCGCCTTGACGTCCGCGCAGACGTCGCTGGGCCTCACTGCGACGAAGAGCGTCTCGATCTTGGCCAGCCGATGGGCGCCGCGCCTCAGGGCACGCTTGGTGAAGCGGACGCGATCAAGGCGCGCGCCCAGCGCCATCGCGGCACGGTTGATCGGTGCGTCCAGTTTGAGCGAGAGGTCGAAACCGACCTCGAAGAGGACGTCGAAAGCGACCGATTGCTGGGTCTTCGTACCGTGGAGGACCGACGCCGGGAGCGCCCCGGCGCAGCCCGCCTGGACTTGGGCCAGCATGGCCTTGCCTGCCAGGTTCATCTCACCCTCCCGGCGCAACGACGTCTGGTCAAAGCCCGTGAGATCGCGGACGACCGTGCGCGCCCCCTTCACGTCCTGGGGCTTGGGCGCCGGCTTGGCCGCCGCGGCCACCGCGGATCCACCCGCGAGAGTGAGCGCGAGCGCGCTCGCCACCACGCCGCCGAGCGGCATCCACCTCATCGCCATCCCCACACCGCCCCTTTCGTCGTCCTGACCGCTCAAGCCCGGTCCAGCAACGCGTCACTCTATGGCAGGCCGGAATACGGCGCAACAGGTCATCCGTCCAGGACCGAGACCAGCTTGCGCTCCCAGGCGAGTTGCAGACTCTCGCTGAACTTCTCATAGCGGGTGGTCTGGCCCGTGACGCGGGCGGCGGTGGCGCGGTCGTGGGTGGAGGTCAGGTAGGACCTGAGCTTCTTGGTCACATCCGTCAGGGCCAGCGCGTGCAACCCCTCCAGTGAGACGATGCGTGAGAGCGCTTCGGTCGTCCCCGGCGGGTCGGAGGCAAACCCGCCGCCGGCCGCCGCCTCGACGTCGGCGCAGAGATCGGTTGGCCGCATCGAGTGCAGCGCGCGGTCGGCCGCCTTGCCCGCATTGTGGAGCGCGCGGGTGAGAGCCCGCGAGGAGAAGTGGGCGGCGACCAAGCGGGCGTCCTGCACCCGCGCCAGGCCGGCTATGGGGTGGCTGACGGCGGCCGCAACGTCGAAGGCGCCCTCGGTCAGGACGTCCTGCACCACGCTCTGCTGCGTGGCGGTGCCGTGAACCGCCGAGGCGGGGATGGCTCCCGCGCAGCCTTGCTGGGCCTGCGCGATCAAGGCCTGGGCCGCCGCCGTCTGCGCGCTGCGGCGCGCGAGCGCGGCCTGGTCAAAGCGCCCGATCCCGCCGATCACCGACCGTGCCGCGGCGACGTCCTGGGCCTTGGGTGCACTGGTCGAGGCGGACGCCTCCGCGCCCAGCAGCGCGAGAGCGATCGCCCCACCGACCCCGAACCCCAACAGGACCGACCTCAACGTCCGCCTCATTCGCGGCGGCCTACTCGTCGGAAGCGAAGTCCTCGGGGGTCACCTTGTCGAGGAAGTCCTTGAACTTCTCGACGACCTCTTCGGTGTCCTCGACCTCGTGCTCGAACTCGATGGCGGACTCGGTGATGACCTCATCGGCGGCGAAGATCGGGGCGCCAGAACGGACGGCCAGGGCCAGCGCGTCCGAGGGCCGGGAGTCGATCTCCAGGTCGCGGCCGTTGGCCCGCAGGGAGATCGAGGCGTAGAAGGTGTTCTCGCGAAGTTCCGTGACCGCGACCCGCGTGCATTCGACTTCCAGCTCGCCCAGCACGTCGGACAGGAGGTCATGGGTCATGGGCCGTGGCGTCGAGGCGCCCTGCAGCTTCATCAGGATCGCCGCCGCCTCCGGATGACCAATCCAGATCGGCAGGAACTTGTTGCTCTCAACGGTCTTGAGCAGCACGATCGGTTGCTTGCCGACCATGTCGAAGCTCACGCCGTAGATCACCATTTCCTGCAAA
>DASXCN010000041.1:0-15225 GCA_036491155.1 Solirubrobacteraceae bacterium
CGCGACTCGGAGTACTTCGCCCCGAGGACCTCGAGCCTTCGGCCAGCGCCCTGCTGGCCAAGCTCCCGCGAGGACCGAACGGGCCGCTCAACCTGATGGCGGTCCTGATCCACAACCCGGACGCGACCCGGGCCTGGGGCAGATTCACCGGGACGCTACTACTCGACGGCCACCTAGCTCCGCGAGAGCGAGAGCTGTTGATCCTGCGCACGGCATGGAACGTACGGTCAAGTTATGAATGGGGTAACCATGTGCAGATCGGGCTTAATGCCGGGCTCACCGCAGCCCAGATCGGTCACCTTGCAGATGCCGAGCCGGACGGAGAGTGGTCAATCGACGACCGGCTACTGATCCGCATCGCCGACGAGGTGCACTCTCTCAGCGGGATGAGGGCGGACACGCTCGGCGACTTCCTCGTCAATCACAGTCCAGCCGACGCCATCGAGGCCATCTTCGTGGTCGGCGTCTATCACGTGGTGGGCTCCCTCGTGCATTCGCTGGGGGTCGTGGATGAGCCGGCCACCCCGCGTCTCGGCGCCGTCGAAGTCAACGCGTCGTGACCAGACCGGACCCGACGCCGACCGCAGACGAACTACACGAGTATCGGCACCGGATTCGCGACTGGCTCGCCGTACGTGAGCCCCCGCAGATCTCGGGCTACTGGCTCAACCACGTCCCGGCTCTCCAGGCCTGGCAGCGCGTACTGTGGGAAGGAGGCCTGGTGGGCGTCGCCTACCCCACTGAGTTCGGCGGCCGCGGGTTGACGTTGTTGCATCAGGCGATCTGCAACGAGGAGCTCGTCCGCCGCAGGGCACCGACCGCGATCGGCGGACCAGGCGTCGATGTCGTTGCACCGATGCTGATTCAGTTCGGCTCACGCGACCAATGCGCGAGGCTGCTGCCGCCGCTGCTCTCGGGTGACGAACTGTGGTCGCTGGGCTTCTCCGAGCCGGAGGCCGGCTCGGACCTTGCCGCCGTGGCCACCACCGCCGAGCGCGATGGCGACGAGTTTGTGCTCAACGGCTGCAAGATCTGGACCGGCTTTGCCGCTTTCGCCAAGCGGGTCCTAGTGATCGCTCGGACAGACCCGGCCGCCGCCAAGCACAGAGGGCTCAGCTGCTTTGCCGTCGATTTCGACCTTCCCGGTGTGGACCGGCGCACCCTCCATGAGATGACAGGGGAGTCCAACGCTCCGATCACGCAGTTCTACCGCGTGTTCTTCAACGGGGTTCGGGTGCCCGCCGACGCACTCATCGGCGAGGTCAACGATGGCTGGCGGTGCGTGTTGTGGTCGCTGGGACGAGAGCGTGGACCCTTTGTCATGCGTCGTCAGGCGGAGCTGGAGGGACATTTCGCAGAACTGCTCGACGTGATCAAGGGTCGCACGCTGACCGAGAGCCAGGTCGAGGAAATCGGTCGGCTCTCGGTGCTCTTCGATGCGCTCCGCGGGCAAGCCATGCGCACGACGCGACGGATGGCTGAGCGTCCGGGCGAACTCTTTCCCGAGGACTCGATGGACAAGCTGTTTTACGTATATGTCGACCAGCAGCTGCACCATCTTGGCCTCGAGCTGCTCGGAGAGTACGGCGGGACGCGCATGGTCACGCCGTCCGGGATGGACGCTCACAAGTACACCGTCAACTACATGTACTCGCGGGCGGGATCGATCTACAGCGGGACGGACCAGATCCAGAAGAACATCGTCGCCCGTCGCAAGCTCGGACTCCCCGGTGCGTGATCTCGCCACCAGGATTGCTCAGACCGAGGACTTCCTGACCCGACGGCTCGCTCACGACCGTGTGGCACCGTCGTGGTCCATATCCGAGATCCGTTCACTCTGGGACGAGCTAAGGTCAGCCGGCTGCCCACGCGTCGACCCCGCCGCACCCGATTGGCGCGCCTCGCGCACCGAGATCGTGCAGTTGTTTTCCCTCGCCGGCCGGATGCTGGTCCCGCTCCCACTCCGCGAACTGGCAGTCTTCACACCCTTGCTCCACGCGCTGGCCCACGGGCTCCCGGACAGCCTGGCCGACGAAGGCTTCGCCGTCCTCGCCGTGCCCACGGTCGATCGCGGTCGCGCGCGGCTTGACGGGGGCGCGCTAACAGCCGTCTGCGATCTCGTGCCGTTCGCCGACGCGGCGAGCGCCTTCGTGGTCCCAGTCCGAGGAGACGACGGACTCGTGGTGAGCGTGGTCGACGCCACAGTGTCCGGCATTACACTCGAGCCTCGCTCGACCTACGACATCTGCAGCCGACCGACGCTCGTCAGTTTTGACGCGGCACCGGCCGTGGCGGTCCTTGAGCACGCCGCGGCCGAGACATGGTGGACACAGATCATGCCGGCCGGCCGGCTCGCGGTAGCGGCGGAGACCAGCGGGGCATTGGCGTCGTCCTGCGCACAGGCCGTCGAGTATGCGAGCCAGCGCGCGCAGTTCGGTCGGCTGATCGGATCGTTTCAGGCGGTTCAACACCTCCTCGCTGGCATCGCCTCCAAGGCCTACACACTCGATGCATTGTGCGAGGAGGCCGCCGCGTGCGCGCCGGAGGCGGCGGATGGAATGGCGACTTCGGCCAAGGCCTACGCGGCCGAGATCGGCTTGGAGGTCGTGGAGGGGGCACTCCAGGCTCATGGAGCGATTGGATATACCCAGGAGCGCCCCCTCCACCTTTACCTGAAGCGGGTGATCACGCTGAACGCGACGCTGGGAGTCGCACGCGAGCTGCGACGCGAGATTGGGATGCAGCGGCTGTCGAAGACGCGAACGCTCCCATGACTAGCTTTGACACTCTTGGCGATCTGATCGCGGCAGCCGCCGCACGTCACGCAGGCGGGAGCGCCGTCGTGGGCCCCGACGATCGCAAACTCAGCTGGGGAGAGCTCGACGCCCGAAGCAACCGAGCCGCCCGAGCGCTCCGCTCGTTGGGGCTGGAGCGCGGCGCGCGAGTTGTCACCGTGATCGGAGAGCGAATTGAGTACGCCGAGGTCTACGCCACCCTGGCCAAAGCCGGATTAATCGCGGTGCCCGTGAGCTGGCGCTTCAAGTCACGCGAGATGCTCGGGATAGTCGAAGACGCACGGCCGGACGCCATCATCTACGAGGATGAACTGGCCGGGACGATCGGAGCGGTTGTCGACTGCTACCCGGTCTCTGTTCTCGTTCAGATCGGCGGGACTGGATCGCTGCCGGGCGCCTGCGTCTGGGCGGCCCTCGCCGACGAAGGTTCCGCTGCACCCGTCAACGACGCGGCCGGCGATGACATCGCGATTCTCGGCTACACGAGCGGGACGACCGGAAAGCCTAAAGGCGCGACCTTCGATCACCACACTTGCCGGACCGCGGCCACCGCGGCGGTCCTCTGCTATGACCTCCCACCCGGCGGCGTCGGGGTTCTGACCGGCTCCTTGTCATATGCAACGGTGACGATTGCCCATCTGTGGGCGCATGTTGTCAGCGGAGGCACGAGCGTCATCGCGGGTCGGTTCGACATGGGCAACGTGCTCGAACTGCTCGAGCGTTACCGCGCCACCTTCACCTATCTCCCGACTCCGATCATCGGTCAGGCGACCGAACTCCTGGCCGACCGCCCGAGCGCGATGGCCCGACTCCGCACGCTCCTCGTGGGTGCCTCGCCCATCTCGCCGCATGTGCTCGAGCGACTGGTCGAGGTCGCGGGAATCCGCGTCAACCAGAGCTATGGGATGACTGAGCACGCCGGCGTCCCGGTCTGCGTCGGCAGGCAAGCCGACTGGCTTTCCGATCCGGAGCCGTACACCTGCATCGGGCGGGCGGTGTTCCCCAGCGTCCTCGCCCTGGCCGATAACACGCAAACGCCGCTGCCGCATGACGGCGAGACAGTCGGCGAGCTCCTCCTGCGCAGCCCGCTGGTGATGCGCGACTACTGGAACCGGCCCGACACCACTCAGGATGCGATCCAAGGCGGGTGGTTCCACACTGGCGATCAAGCGACTATCTCCTCCGACGGCCGGGTGACGCTCAAGGGCCGCTCAAAGGAGGTGATCATCAGCGGCGGGACCAACATCTACCCAGTCGAGGTTGAGATCGTAATCAGCGAGAGCCCACGGGTGCGCAACTGCGCGGTGGTCGGCGCGCCCGACACGCGCTGGGGAGAGACCCCGATCGCGTTCGTCGAGGTCACGGGAGCCACCGATGGGATCGAGCATCACCTCAGGGAACTCTGCCGCGCGACGCTCGCGAATTACAAGTGCCCGACCCGGGTCCTCGTTGTGGACGAGCTACCGCGCAACGCAAATGGGAAGGTGGTTAAGTCCGAACTTGCCAAGCTCGCCTTGGCAGCGACCGCTGATCAATACCGTGGTGAGGCGCCAGAGGTAACCGGACGATCATCGATGCAGACATGAACGCCGCCAAGCTCGAGGTGCTCCATACGTGGCCGCTTGCTTGCGCCGGCCGAGTGTCGCGAGCGAAGGTGACGGTCAGAGACTCGAGGCCGACGACTAGCAGCGCAAATGCTTGGCGCGATTTTCGGCTGTGTTGCTCCAGCGGTCCGTTTGATCGACGCGAGCCCGCCCGACGCGCCCGGGAGGTGCCGTCGACGTTCACGCACTTACTCGCGGCAGACGAAGCGACCATGGTCCGGACTCACGCGGGCGCTCACGGCGCCGCGGAGCGGGGTGATGACGGCTCAAACAGCATCGTGGTGTCGCGCGTGCCCGGTGCGCATTGGGCTGAGCGCAGCTCAGCGCGCGACCTCCGGCGTTGCTCCCGCTGCGCCAGAGGTAGCGTCCGTGCATCCAGCTGGCGGCGATCTCGTTCTACGGCGACGGCCCGGCACCTGGAGGGTTCATGCGGCTCGAGGGATTGAGACGCCCGATCGGGCCGAGCGCTCGTGTCAGGCCTTCGCTGGCGACAGTCGCCGACGGGCCTTCTGCATGCTTGGCGGCGCGGCCCTGGCCGTGGCCAACGGACGCGCCCGAAGATCAACCGCCGCGGGCTTGGCCCCGATCGTGATCTCGTCGCCGGTCGCAGGATTACGACCCTTGCGCTTCTTCTGCGCCGGCTTGACCTGGACGGTGAACTGCGCGAGGCCGCCCATCCGCACCTTCTGCGCGTTCCCGAGCTCCTCCAACACGATCTCCTCAATCACTCCCAGCAGCCGCTTGGCCTCGGCGCGGCTGATCTCGGCGCGGTCATCGACGGCACCCACGAACTGTGTCTGTGTCAGCGGCAACAGGACTCGTCTGTCGAATGATGCGGATACGAAGCCCGTAGTGAGCCCGGCGCTGCGGACACCGCCATGACCCACCTGGGTGCAAAAGCCCCGCAAATAGCCCCCTCCGATCAGACTCAGACGAACCGCCAACCCGATCACGCAAAGCGGGTTGTCCCGCGACGTCCCACAATCATTGCGCGCCGCACGCGAGCCGCGAAGAACCCGAACCATCGCTGTTTGCAGGGGCTTTGTAAGGGTGAGCGAGGGGACTCGAACCCCCGACCGCCTGGACCACAACCAGGAGCTCTACCAACTGAGCTACGCCCACCGTGGGACCGCTGAATCTACCAGCGACGAGCGGCGGGGCCGATCTCCCGGGCCACGCCCCCGGCAGGATTCGAACCTGCGGCCAACGGATTAGAAGTCCGTTGCTCTGTCCA
The DNA here is from genome assembly GCA_036491155.1 of Solirubrobacteraceae bacterium. Lineage (GTDB taxonomy): Bacteria > Actinomycetota > Thermoleophilia > Solirubrobacterales > Solirubrobacteraceae > Palsa-465. The sequence continues at coordinate 5,634 of DASXCN010000041.1, forward strand.
CTGAGCTACGGGGGCCCGGCGCTGAGGGTAACGCCGGCGGTCGACCGGGGAGTCAGCCCCGGGCCGCGGCGAACGCGACCGGGCGGCTGCGGGCCCGGTGCGGGCCGTGGCGGCGCGAGCGATGACCGCGCCTGGCCGCCCGGCGGGTCGCCCGCGAGGGGGTAGCGCGCGTCTCGGCCGCAACGCTGGAGCGATCCTGGCTCGCGGCCCGGCCGCTGGGGCACGTGGCCGTCACGTAGCAGGCGAGCGGCGGCTCGGAGGTCGTGCGCGGGGATGTCGCCACCGTGCTTGCCACCGAGGCCAGCGTGTTGGCGTAGTTGGTCGGGAAGGTGCTGGGGTCGATCCCCGGCATGAGCGGCGTCAGGCAGGTGGTGGCGGGGACACGGGCCGCGTTGGCCGGACCGGGATGGGTGAGGGCGTCCAGCGCCAGCTGGTAGGCGGTGTTGTCGTAGATCCCGATGCCGAGGTGCTCTGTGGCGTCGGTCGGACAGACCGACTGGATCGCGATGTTGGCGATGGTGCCGCCTCCCCCGCTCAGCGAGGAGGACGCGGCCGGCCCGAAGTTCGGGACCACCACCTCGTCGGTGTTGGTGTAGATGTCGGTGTAGGAGATCCCGGGGAAGGTCTCCTGAGCGGAGTTGAGCGCCGCGATGAACGCGGCGTCGGAGCGCTGCTGCCAGAAGGCGGGCGCGCAGCTTGCGGCGCACACCGGGATGGCGTCGAGGGTGCCGTGGTTGCTCGGCGACAGGCCGACGAGATCGTCGACCATCGCCCGGGTGTTGGGCCAGAAGCGCAGGGCCCAGCGGGGGACCATCCCGCCCTGGGAGTGCCCGACGATGTCGATCCGCCCGCCGTAGGCGGCATGCATCGTCCGGATGGCCGAGACGACGTACTCGCCGGCGACCTGGATGTCGCTCATTGCGTTGCCGGGGAGCGTCACGGCGCAATAGGGCCAGCCGAGCTGGCGCAGCGCCGGCTCCCAGCCATAGCCGTAGTCAGTGGCCGGGTTCAGCGAGGTCCCGGGCACCAGCAGGACGGGGGCGTGCGAGGCGCCGTGCAGCGTGCCAACGCAGCTCAGCGAAGCGGCGAGCTGGGCCGCGGGCACCGACAGCGGAGGGCCCGGGTGGATGAGCGGCGCGTCTGCCGCCGAGGCGACGGCCGGTACCAGCGCCAGCGCGACGACCGCCGCAAGCACGGCCGCTGGCATCGTCCGCACCGGCGTCATCGATGGCCGTCGCGCCATGGCCGGGTCCTACCGCTGATCGGGCGGGTTCAAACCGACTCCGTGCGACATCAATCGGCCAGATTGATGAGTGTTCTACTGTTGCGCTGCACGGGCCAACGAGTACAGGCGCGCTACGACGGGTAAGCCAGCGTCCGAGGTGCGCCGTAAAGTGATAACCATCACAGCGGGGATGACCCAATGAAGACCGGTCGCGAGAAGGCCGAAGAGAAGCGTCAGGCCAAGCTTGCCCAGGTTCAGGAGCAGGTTGAAGACGGGTCGCTGGTCATCCGGCAGATGACCGACGAGGAGCGCCAGAAGTACCCGCCGCGCCCGGAGCGCCCCAAGAAGGGGCCCAAGGGCCGCTAGGTCTTCTGGTCAATCGGGGCGCCCGGATTTGAACCGGGGACCTCCTGCTCCCAAAGCAGGCGCGCTACCAAGCTGCGCCACGCCCCGTTGTCGGCGGAGTGTAATCAACGGCCCAGCTGGCCCCGGTGACCTTCCTGTTAGCCTCGGGCGCGCTCGATGGCAGAGATCCAGCCGATCCGCGCGCTGCGCTACGACCTCGACCGCACGGGCGGCCTGCAGGACGTCGTGGCCCCGCCCTACGACGTCATCGACGACGCCCAGCGCACTGGGCTCGAGGCGCGCTCGCCCTACAACGTCGTACGCATCGATCTGCCCCAGGGCGGCGAGGATCGCTATGACCGCGCGGCGGCGCTCTTCGCGGACTGGCGCACCGAGGGAGCCGTCGTCCTCGACGAGGCGCCGGCCTTGTGGACCCTGTCTCAGGACTACGTCGGACCCGACGGACAGCAGCGCACCCGCAACGGCGTGTTCACGCGCGTGCGCGTGGAGGAGTATGGGCCCGGCCGCATCCGCCCCCACGAGCGCACCCACCCCGGCCCGCGCGAGGACCGGCTGCGGCTGACGCGGGCCACCAACGCCAACCTCTCCCCCATCTTCTCGCTGTTCTCCGACCCGTCGGGCGCCGTCGCCGACGCGCTGGGCGGCGGTGGCGCGCCATGGGCGCGGACCACCGACGACGACGGAACCGTCAATCGGCTGGGCCGCGTCGACGACGCGGAGGCGATCGCCACCGTGCAGGAGGTGCTGGCCGGCACCGAGCTGCTCATCGCCGACGGCCACCACCGCTACGAGACCGCCCGCGTCTACGCCGAGGAGATCGGCGGCGACGGGCCCCATCGCTACGTGCTCATGTGCCTGGTCGCGCTCCAGGACCCGGGGCTGACCGTGTTTCCCACCCACCGGCTCGTGCGCGGCCTGCGCCCGGACCAGCACGAGACGCTCGCCAACGCGCTGCGCCGCGACTTCGACATCGAGCGCCTCGACGACACCGCCAAGCTGGCGCCGGCCTCATCCGACGCCGTCCGCATGGGCTACATCGACGCCCACTTCAAGCAGCCTTACATGCTGACATTGCGCGACACGGCCATCGCCGACGCCGCCCTCCCCGACCGCGCCGAGCCCTACCGCCGCCTCGACACCGCGGTGCTAGAGGCCCTCGTCCTCAAGGGCGCGCTGGAAATGACCGACGAGGACATCGACCACCTCGAAGGCCTCGGCTACGCCCGTGACTTCGCGCAGGCGCTCGACCTTGTGCAGAGCGCCGAGTACGACGCCGCGTTCTTCATGGCGCCGACACCGGTGGAGCGAGTGCAGGAGGTGGCTGCCGCCGGTGAGAGCATGCCGCCCAAGTCGACGTACTTCTTCCCCAAGGTCCCCACCGGCCTGCTCTTCAACCCGCTGACCTGAGCGCGACGCCGATGCCTGAGGCGCTGGCCGCACAGCTCTCGGCGGTCCTCCTGGACCCCGCAGAGGCGAGTGAGCTGGAGGTCCGCGGCCGCACCCACGCCGGCGTGCTCGTGCCCCTCTACCGCGACGGCGGACGGCTGCACGCCGTGCTCACCCGGCGCCGTGACGACCTGCGCCGTCACCCAGGTGAGATCTCGTTTCCCGGCGGCCGGCGCGACGATGGAGACCCTGACCTGCTGGCCACCGCGCTGCGCGAGGCAGAGGAGGAGATCGGGTTGGCGCCCTCGGCGGTCGAGGTGCTCGGCGCCCTGCAGCCCACGCCGACGATCGCGACCGGCTACGCGATCTACCCGTTCGTCGGCCTGATCGCGCCGGGCCTGGTGTGGAGCCTGTCACCGCGCGAGGTCGCCGAGGTCCTCGAGCTCTCCCTCGACGACCTGCGCGACGGCTACGGGCGCCGCCGCCTGCTGCGCCGCGGGGTCCCTATCCGCACCGACACCTACGTCGTCCGCGACGACCTCATCTGGGGCGCCACGGCCCGGATCCTGGCCGACCTGTTTGACCGGCTCGACCCGCTCACGGACGTCGCCGAGCCCGCACCGAGCATCTAGCGCGCGTACTGATCGCGGCCCAGCAGGGCGCGCTGGACCGCCTCCACCGCCTGGGTCACCCAACCGTCGTCGGTGGCCGGGTCGACGCCGAGCAGCTCATAGGGGATCAACGAGCGCTCGCACGCGTACCGGACACGCTCCGCCCCGGAGCGCAACAGGTCGGCGCCGACGCTGCCCGCCGCCTGGTAGACCACGCCGCGCACGGTGGTGTCGAGCATCCGCTCGAGCAGCATGTCCAAGCGCGTGCCGTGCAGCGCCGCCAGCTGCTGATCGGTCCCGGTCGCCGAGCCGAGCAGGATGCAGGCGACGCCGACATGGGCCAACGCCGGCGCCAGCGTCCCGACCACGTTGGGGTCACCGACGAACGGCTCGGCGCCGGCCGCCTCGATCTCGGCGCGGCGCGCGTCATCGCGCGTGGTACCCCGGACGGCGTGGCCGGCCGCCCGCAGCGCCGCGGTCAGCTCCAGGCCGCGGCAGCCACACCCCACGATCAGGCAGCGCGCCACGTCAGCTCAGCCGCCGTCGGGGGCGCCGGGTCCGAACTCACGCTGCACCTCCTCGCGCGTGCGCTCGGGCAGACCGCGGGCGCGCCGGCGTGCGTTGGTGGCCTCCAGCAGCTCGTCGAGATCGCGGTCGGCGAGGTAGGCCTCGCGCCGGCGGCGCTGCTCATTGAGGTCGTCCATGACGCGGCGCTCGAGATCGGCGACGGTCATGTCGGCCTCACCACGCCGCCGGCGGCGGGCGTTGTGCGCCTCGAGCATCTGCGCCAGGTCCTCGGCCTCGAGCTCCTCACGGTCCTCGACGATCTGGCGCGCCGACCGCAGGCCGAAGGGTTCCATCCCGCGGCTCTGGTTGGCGCGGCCGAGCATCCACACACAAAACACCAGGATGGCCAAACCGGCGAGCAGTACGAGCGCGAACGAGTCCACCGGCGGCGAGTCTAACCCGCAGCGCACCGTGCACCACGCACTCGACGCGCAACTTCGCATTTGACGTCGTGTTTATGCAGGACGTCATCGCCTCCGAACGGGCGGGCCGGCAATCGGCGGAGGCCTATCTCTACACATGCAGGGTCAAGGAGGCTTCATGCGTCTTCGCATCACCGTGCTTGCTTGCGCGCTGGCCGCGTTGGCAAGCGCAGCTGCCCCGAGCATTGCCGGCGCGGGCCCGATCCACAATCGTGGCCTGACGATCCACGCGGTCCCGCAGCACATCATCGCCGGAGAGGCCGTGCTCATCTTCGGCCACCTGGCAGGACCTGACCACGCCAACCAGGTCATCACGCTGTATCACCGCATCAACCCGAACCCCGGCTTCACCATCATCGGACAGACGCGGACCAACGCCAACGGTCAGTATGAGTTCACCCGTCAGCTGGGCATCGTGGACACCAACCGTGAGTGGTTCACCCGCGGGCCCGGAGCGACCCATAGCCGTACTGTGCACGAGCGCGTCGACGCGCTGGTCAGCCTAGCGGCCAGCTCCACGAGCGGGCTGACGCGTCACCCCATCGTGTTCAGCGGCCATGTCACCCCGGATCACACTGGCGGCGTCGTCGCCCTGCAGCAGCAGAAGGGCTCAAGCGACGACTGGCACACGATCAAAGTCGCCCGCATCGGGGCCGGGTCCAACTACACGATCTCCCACGCCTGGCGGGTTCCGGGGGCCTACGACGTCCGCGTTAAGTTCGGCGGCGACGCCCGCAACACCTCGGCCGCGTCCGACATCTCGTCGGTGGTGATCGAGCAGACGGAGGTTCCCGGCTTCACCATCACCAGCTCGGACCCGATCGTGCAGAACGCTCAGCCATTCACCGTCTCGGGAGTGCTGGACTCCCCTGGGACCACCACGCCGGAGCCGAGCACGAGCGTGAGCCTGTTCGCGAAGGTGCCACAGAGCGGCGCTCCCTACCGAGAGCTCATGACGACCACCACCGGCGCCGACGGCAGTTACAGCTTCGCCAACCTGACGTCGAGCACCAACGAGCTGTATCTGGTGCGCACCACGTTCGCGCCACGCCGTCACACCGCGGTGCTGTTCCAGGGGGTGCAGGATGTGGTCACCATGTCCTCGAGCTCCGCGACCTCGACCGTAGACGGCCACATCGTGTTCACCGGCAGCGTGTCACCTGAGAAGGCCGGTCACGCGATCTACCTCCAGAAGCTGGGCAAGGACGGTGACTGGCACACCGTCGAGGTCCGCTTCGTCAACAGCGCCTCGACCTTCCAGTTCGGCTGGACGTTCGGGGCGGCGGGCACCAAGGAGTTCCGTGCCCGGATCACCGGTGGCCCGGCCAACGTGGGCGGCGCCTCGGCGCCGGTGACGATCGTCGTGTCCCAGCCGGCGCTGACCTCACTGCCGACCGGCTGAAACCCAGAGACGCACGCAGCCAACCCGGAGAGGGGTTGGCTCCCGGCCTCCGCAGCCACAGCTGCGGGGGCCGGTCGTCTGTGTGACGGTCTCCCGTTTTGAGACACGGACGGCCGGACGCCTCGCTCGTGTAGCGTCCCGGCGCATGGACTTCGCACTGACCGACGAGCAGCAGCTCATCAAGGAAACCGCCCGGGCCTTCACCGACAAGGAGATCGTCCCCAGGGCCCGTGACAACGATCGCAACGCCCACTTCGACACCGAACTGGTGGCCAAGATGGCCGAGCAGGGCTATCTCGGCGCGATCGTACCCCCGGAGTACGGCGGCGCCGGGTTGGACTATCTCAGCTACGGGCTGATCGTCGAGGAGATCGGGCGCGGGGACTCGTCTATGCGGACCGTCGTGTCGGTGCAGACGTCGCTGGTGTGCTCGGCCATCGTGCGCTGGGGCAGTGAGGAGCAGAAGCGCCGCTACCTCCCCAGGCTGTGCTCCGGCGAGTGGCTGGGCTGCTTTGGCCTCACCGAGCCCGACACGGGCTCCGACGCGGCCAACCAGCGGACCCGCGCGCGTCAGACCGACTCCGGGTGGGTGCTCAACGGAGCCAAGATGTGGATCTCGATGGGCACCGTCGCCAACGTGGCACTGATCTTCGCCCAGACCGACCCCGAGAAAGGCCACAAGGGCCTGGCCTGCTTCCTGGTCGAGACTGAGGGCAACGACGGCTACCTGCCACAGGAGATCCACGGAAAGCTCGGCCTGCACGGGTCCGACACCGCCTCCATCTCGCTCAGCGACTGCGCCGTCGGCGAGGACGCGATGCTGGGGTCGATCGGCGATGGGTTCAAGATCGCCATGACCTCGCTGGAGTCGGGTCGCTACAGCGTCGCGTCAGGCTGCGTCGGCATCTGCCAGGGCTGCGTGGACTACTGCGTCAACTACGCCAAGGAGCGCCGGCAGTTCGGGCGGCCGATCGCGAGCTTCCAGCTCGTGCAGGGCATGCTGGCCGACATGAAGGTGGAGACCGACGCCGCGCGCATGCTGGTCTACCGGGCCGCCTACCTCAAGGACACGGGGCAGCCCAATTCGACCGAGACCTCGATCGCCAAGCTGTATGCGACGGAGGCGGCGAACCGCTGCGCGACCACCGCCATCCAGGTGCTCGGCGGCTCGGGCTACGTCGACGACCACCCCATCGAGCGCTACTTTCGCGATGTGCGCGTCACGACCCTGTACGAGGGCACCTCGCAGATCCAGAAGCTCATCATCGGGCGCGCGCTCACCGGCATCAACGCGCTCATCCCCTCGTGACCCCAGGCAGCGACGCGCCCACGGCGCTCGGCGTGGCCGGGGCCGGGACGATGGGAGGCGGGATCGCGCAGCTCGGGTGCGTGGCCGGCATGCAGACCCTGCTGCACGACCCCGACTCGGAGGCCCTGGAGCGCGGCCTGGGCCGGATCGTGCGCCAGCTCGACCGCGAGGTGAGCAAGGGCCGGATGGAGGCGGGCGCCGCGGAGTCGGCCAAGGCGCGACTACGACCCGCACCGTCGCTGAGCGAGCTCGCAGACTGCGAGATCGTCATCGAGGCCGCACCCGAGCGGGTGGAGCTCAAGCACGACCTGTTCGCCCGCCTGTCTGAGATCGTCTCCGCCGACTGCGTGCTGGCCAGCAACACGTCGTCGCTGCTGGTGACCGCGCTGGCCCCGGCCGCCACGCACCCCGAGCGGGTCGTGGGCATGCATTTCTTCAACCCGCCCCCGCTCATGGCGCTGCTGGAGGTGGTGGCCGGCGCCGAATCCTCACAGCGCGCCCTCGCCGTCGCGCGCGCGTGCGGAGAGGCCATGGGTAAGCGAGTCATCGATGCCGTCGACGGCCCGGGGTTCCTCGTCAATCGCTGCAACCGCCCGTGGGGCCTGGAAGCGCTCAAGCTCCTGTCCGAGCGGGTGGCCACCGTGGAGCAGATCGACCGCATCTGCCGGCTGGGCGGCGGCTTCCGCATGGGGCCGTTCGAGCTGATGGACCTCGTCGGCGTCGACGTCGGGCTGGAGATCAGCCGCTCGTTCTACGAGCAGAGCTTCGGGGAGCCCCGCTGGCAGCCCTCTCAGATCGCGGTGCGGACCGTCGCCGCCGGGCGCTACGGCCGCAAGGTCGGCCGCGGCTATTACGAGTATCCCGAGGGCGGCAGGCATCGCCCGCCCGACCCCGAGCCACCTCCAGCCGGGCGCGGCGATGGCCTGGTGGTTATCTCGGGCGAGTCCGCACTCGCCCGGGCGCTGGAGGAGGCGGCGCTACAGGCCGGCTGGGACGTCGCGACGCCTGCCGAGGCCGAGGGCGGGCCCGTTCCGGCCCTCATCCTCGAGATGGGCCTCGACGGCGAGGAACCCGACGCGCCGCTGCAGGGCGGACCACGCGCGGTGTGCTGCGCCGGCGGATCGCTGACGGCGCTGGACCCGGGCGGCTCGGCCGTCGGCTTTCACGCGCTGCCTCCCCTGGAGGCAGGCGCGCTGGTGGAGCTCACCCGGGGGGTCGACAGCGCCGCCTCGTCGGCGGCGGCGGCGGAACGCTTCTTCGCCGCGCTGGGCCTGCATACCGAGTGGGTGGGCGACGCGCCGGGCCTCGTGCTGGGCCGCATCGTCTGCCAGGTCGTCAACGAGGCCGCGTTCGCCCTGGGCGAAGGCATCGGATCCGCCGCGGACATCGACGCGGGCATGGTCCACGGACTCAACTACCCACGCGGGATCCTCGCCTGGGCCGACGAGATCGGCCTCGATCACGTGCTCAGCGTGCTCGATGCGCTGCATTTGGAGCGCGGCGAGGAGCGCTACCGCGCGGCGCCGCTGCTACGGCAACTGGGCTGGTCGGGGCGGCTGGGCCGTGCCACCGGCGAGGGCTTCTTCGCCCACGAGGAATCATGAGAGCGGTCACCTTCCAAGCGCCCATGGAGGTCCGGGTCGACGAGCGGCCCGCGCCTGAGCTCGAGAGTCGCGACGACGCCATCGTCGCCATCGAGGCCAGCGGCATCTGCGGCTCGGACCTGCACATCTACCACGGTCGGGTCAAGATGGAGCCGGGTTTCACCATCGGCCACGAGTTCGTCGGGCGGGTGGTCGAAGCGGGCGATGCGGTGACCCGGGTTGCCGTGGGCGACCGCGTCTGTGGGTGCTTTCACAGCGCGTGTGGCACCTGCTTTTACTGCCTGCGCGGCGTCTATCAGAAGTGCGACCGGGTCCGGGTGTTCGGCCACGGCGAGGCCCTGGGCGCGCTGCCGGGCACCCAGGCCGACCTGGCGCTGGTACCGATGGCCAACCTCACGCTGCGCCCGGTGCCCGACGGCCTCACCGACGATGTGGCGCTGTTCGCGGGCGATGTCATGGGCACCGCCTACCACGCTGTGCACAGCGGCCACGTGGGACCGGGCGACAGCGTGGCCGTGCTGGGGCTCGGGCCCGTCGGCCTGTGCGCGGTCCAGGTCGCCGTCGCCGCCGGGGCGGCGCCGGTCTTGGCCATCGACAGCGTCGAGGCCCGGCTGGAGGTGGCCCGCGCGTTCGGCGCGGTGCCCGTCCATCTCACCGAGGAGAACCCCCGCGACGTGGCGCGCAGGCTGACCGAGGGCCG
>DASXCN010000042.1:0-22980 GCA_036491155.1 Solirubrobacteraceae bacterium
GCGGCCAGCAGCTCTTCGAGGAAGATCCCCTGCCCCGGCGCGAGCTCTGGCGCGCCGTCCGCCCACTCGGGCCGACCTCCGCGCTCCGGATCAGACGAGGTGATCCGGACCCCCATGGACGGACTGCCTTCCACCCCGATCACGACGACCTCGTCCCCGCGCGCGATGTGGGCACCGATGGCGGCGGCGAGCGGCTCGACGATGCGCCGGCAGTGACGCCGGTGGGCGATCGTGTCGTACTGCTCTCGCACGGCCCAGAACCGGTTCAGCCCGGTGAAGGTCATCTCGGGACACGGCATCTGCATGAGCTGCCACCCTCGCGCTCGCAGCTGCTCCACCAGCGGTGAGTAGATGCCCGGGCACACGGCTCCGCCTGCCACCTTCGAGTTCTGGTTGAGCAGACAGTGAGCGACGAAGGCGACTTGAGCCATTGGCGCAGCCTACAGCGGGGGTATGGGGGCCGTGGCCCTCAACTCGACCGGTGCGGCGGCGGGCGCCCGCCTCTCCGACAGCGACGGCGCCGCCTTCAGGAGCCGTCGCGTGTAGTCGTTGGTGGGGGCGTTCAGGACCCCGTCCACCGGGCCGGCCTCGCACACGCTCCCCTGGTCCATGACCAGGACCGAGTCGGCAATGCAGGCAACCACGCCGAGGTTGTGCGTGATGAACAGCATGCTCAGCTGCAGGTCGACGCGCAGCTCCTGCAGCAGTTCGAGCACAGCCGCCTGCACCGACACGTCAAGGGCGGAGGTGACCTCGTCGCACACCAGCAGATCTGGCTCGGCCGCCAGCGCGCGGGCGATCGCCACCCGTTGCCGCTCCCCGCCCGAGAGCTCGCCGGGAAAGCGCTCGGCCAATCTCGCCGGCAGGCGCACCCGCTGCAGCAGCTCGCCAACCTCCTGCCGGGCCGCCTGAGCCGAGAGGCGACGCAGGATCCGCAACGGGCGCTCGATCGAGGCGCCTACGCGGTGGCGGGGGTTCAGCGACTGGTACGGGTTCTGGAAGACGATCTGGACTCGCCGCCGGACGTCGAGGGTCCGCGCCCGGGCCGCTCCCGGCACCGGGCGGCCGTCGAAGGTGATCGTGCCCGCGCTGGGCACATGGAGTCCGGCGACGCATCGGGCGATGGTCGATTTGCCGCTGCCCGATTCTCCAACCAGCGCCACGCACTCCCCCGGCTCGATGGCAAAGGAGACATTCCGGACCGCGGGTTGGTCATCGCTCTGGGACCGGTAGCGCGCCTCGAGACCGGACACCTCGAGCAGCGGGGCGCCGCCGCGCGCGTCGGCGGGCATCCGCACGGAGCTTGCCTGAGCCTGTCCCAGCGACAGCTCCTGCCAGCGACAGCAGCGAACGCTCAGGCCGGTGGCGGCGGTCGCCAGGGCCGGCACGACGCTCTCGCACTGTGGCTGCGCATGCTCGCACCGCGGCGCGAAGGCACAGCCCTTCGGCCACTCCCCCACGCCGACCGACACCCCGCCGATGCCGCGCAGCGCCCGCGGCTGGCGCACGTCGGGGATCGCCGAGACCAGCGCCTGGGTATAGGGATGGCGCGGGTGTTCGAGCACCGTGCTGGTGGGACCGGCCTCCAGGACACGCCCCGCGTACATGACCACGATCCGGTCCGCCATCCGCGCCACCACCGCCAGGTCGTGGGACACGTAGACCATCGCCATGTGCTGGTCTGCGCGCAGGCGCAGCAGCTCCGCCAGCACCCGGTCCTGGGTCAGGACATCCAGCCCAGTGGTGGGCTCGTCGAGGACGGCGACGGGCGGCTCGCACACCGTGGCCATGGCGATCGTCACCCGCTGCTGCTGCCCACCCGACAGCTGGTGGGGATAGCGCCGGTCAAACCCACGGTCGCGGTGCATCTCCACCCGCGCCAGCGCCGCGGTGAGGGATTCCTCGCCCGACGCATCGGGTCGGTGGGCGCGGAGCACGTCGAGGATGGCGTCGCCGATGCGCATAGATGGGTTCAGCGCCCCGCCCGGATCCTGGGGCACGTAGGACACGACCTTCCCGCGCAGTGCCCTGAGCGCACGGTCGTCGCGCCCGATGACGCTCTCGCCGCCCACCTCCACCTTCCCCGCGCGGAACTGCACCCCGGGCCGGGTGTACCCCAGCAGCGCCAGAGCCAGCGTGCTCTTGCCGCTGCCGGACTCGCCCACCACGCCGAGGATCTCGCCCGGAGCGATCTGGAAGCTGACGTCCTCGATGATCGGCGCGCCGGTGTCGAGCGCCAGGCCCAGGCCCTCGACGCGCACGACCGGCTGGTCCGCCGTGGCGCTCATGCCGACACCGTGCGCATCGCGCGCGGGACGTAGGAGCGGCCGAGCGTCCGCGCAACCGCGTCCCCGGTCAGGTTCACCCCGATGGTGAGGATGGCGATCATTGCTGCTGGAGCCAGCACGGACCAGGCGTTGACGGCCAGGTAGGACCGGTTCTCGCCGATCATGAGTGCCCAGTCGGAGCTCGGTGGCTGCAGCCCCAGGCCGAGGAAGTTGACCGAGGCGATGATCAGGATCGAATAGGTGAAACGCAGGCCGGCGTCGACCAGCACGGGCACCATGATGTTGGGCAGGACCTCGCGAAGGATCACCGCCGGGGCGCGCTCACCGCGGGCGATCGCCGCCTCCACATAGCCGCGGACCGACACCTCGAGCGTCGCCGTGCGAACGATGCGGCTGACCTGCGGCGCCTGCACGACCGCGACGCCGACGATCAGCACCAGGTCAGAGGACCCGGCACCGGCGATCAGCACCAGCAGGAACAGCAGCGGCGGGAAGCACAACATCACGTCCACGCTGCGCATGAGGATCGGATCAATCAAGGTCCGGCTGTAACCGGCGGCCAGCCCGATGGAAAGGCCGAGCAGGTAGGCCAGGACGGTGGCGGCCGCGGCCAGGCCCAGCACCGACCGGCCCCCGTAGAGCACGCGGCTCAGCACGTCCCGGCCGAGCGAGTCGGTGCCCAGCAGGTCCGCGCTACTGGGCCCGCTGAGCGGGATGCCCACCGGCTTGGTCGGCGGATGCGGCGCCACGAAGGGACCGAACACCGCGACGGCGATCACGAAGAGCAGGATGGCCACGCCGATCGCGCCAGATGGCCGGCGCATGAACCGCAAGCGCGCCTTCATGCCGGCTCGCGCAACTTCGGCACCAGCAGCATGACGATGAGATCAGCCACCAGATTGATGAGCACGTAGGCCACGGCGATCAGCATCGCCACCGACTCCACCACGGTGGCGTCCCGATTCTGCACTGCCTCGACGAGCGTGCTGCCGATGCCGGGGTAGCCGAACACGGCCTCTACGACGAAGATGCCCCCGATCAGATACTGGAGGTTCTGCGCCAGCACCTGCACGCTGGTGGCCAGTCCGTTGCGCAGCCCGTAGCGCCAGAGGACCCGCCGCTCGGGAAGACCGTTGAGCCGGGCGGCCTGGACGTACTCGGTCTGGAGCACCTCCACCATCCCCGCACGGACCATGCGAATGCCCGCCGCCAGCGACGCCAGCAGCAGCGTCGCCACCGGCAGGACGAGTTGCTTGGGATCGCTCAGCGGACTGGTCCCGGGTGGAACGATGGCCACCGGAGGCAACCAGCGCAGCGCCACGAAGAACACCGCCACCAGCAACGACGCGATGACGAACTCCGGCATCGAGATTCCGGCCAGGGAGCCGAGCGAGATCAGATGATCGGTCGGCTTGCCGGCGCGCACGGCGGCCAGCACCCCCAGTCCCAGCGACAGCGGAATCATCAGCAGAGCGGTGATCGAGGCCAGGATGAACGAGTTGGAGAGCGGCCCCGAGATCAGATGAGAGATGGGGGCGTGCGTCGCACCCTGGGCGAGGGCGACCGACGAGTCGCCCAGATTCCCATGGACGAACCCGCCCAGCCAGTGCACGTAGCGGGTGGCCAGCGGCTGATCGAGATGCATCTGGTGCTCGAGGATGCGCACCGCCTGAGGCGACGCATTGCGACCCAGCACCGCGCTCGCCGCGTTGCCCGGCAGCACCTGGACGGCCAGGAAGATCAGGATCGAGGCCGCCAACAGAGCGACGATCGCGCCGAGGCCCCGCCGCACCAGGAAGGTCGCGATGGGCGAGGCTCGGCGCCGACCGGCCGGCCGAGGTACTGCTACCGCTGTCATCCCCGCTGCCACATGGTCAGACGGGCCCGCCGCGCCAAACCGTCACGCCGACAGCCACACCGTTCGGAAGTCGTGATTGCCGAGGATGCCGCCGGGGTTGGGCTTGAGCGCCTGGACCTTCTTGGAGACGCCATCAACGTAGTCGGCGTTGGTCCAGCACATGTAGCCGCCCTGCTGATACTGGATCTGCTGGACCTGACTCCACAGTGACTGGGACTTCGATTGGTCAGTCTGGCCGATCGCCTTGGCCAACAGGTTGTTCCACGCCGGATCGTGCCAGTGTGTCTCGTTGTAGGGCGCATTCGAGGCAAGTGACTGAAGGTAGAAGAACTTCAGTGCGAACACGGGCCACTGGCTCTGCCCGAAGGCCAGCTTGAGGTACTGCAGTGACGGGTTGAAGTACGAGTCCGGTGGAACCTGCTGCAGCGCGACCTTGACGCCCGCGGCGCTGGCCTGCTGCGCGTACAGGGTCGCCGACTCGACGAACCCCGGGATGATCTGCGAGGTCTTCAGCGTCACCTGGAGGTTGGAGTGGCCGGCCGCCTTCAGCAGCGACTTCGCCTGGTCGATGTCCTGGACGCGCTGCGGCAGCGAGGTGTCGTACAGCGGCAGGCCCTTACCGATGATGTCGTTGCCCACCGTCCCGAAACCGCTGATGGCGTCCGAGACCAGCTGCGGGCGGTTGGCGATGAGCTTCATCGCCGTGCGCACGCGGTTGTCATTGAACGGCGGCTTGGTCACGTCGAAATAGAACACGAGCGCCTGCGGCGCCTGGGCGGCGAGCACGACGATGTCGCCCGTCGCCTGGTGCGCCTTGGCCTGGGCGTACGGGAGTTGGGCCATCGCGTCGATCTGACCTGAGAGCAGGGCGTTCAGACGAGCCGTGTCATCGGAGATCGAGTCGATCTTGATCGCGTCGACGTACGGCTGGCCGGTCATCCAGTAGTCGGCGTTCTTGCTGAACAGGCTCTGCTGCCCCGGAGTGAACGACTCGAACTTGAACGGCCCGGTGCCGACCGGCTTGCTGAAGTCCTTCTCCCCGTCTTGGACGATCCACGTGTTGTAGTAAATGAAGTTCGACTGCAGGCTGCCATCAGGGGCTTTGAGCGGGATCCGCAGCGTGGTCTTGTTGACCGCCTTGAGCTCGTTGAGGTTGATGCCCGAGACAAAAGGCAACGCCGCACTGGTCGGCTTTGACATCAGGCGGATCGAGTAGATCACGTCCTGTGCCGTGAGCGGCTTGCCGTCATGGAAGGTGACACCCGGTCGCAGCTTGACCTCCCACTCCGTGGCGTCCTTGTTGGGAGTCCACTCCAGCGCCAGCCCGGGCTCAGTGCTCAGATCCGGCTTGAGGATGGTGAGGGGGTCGTACAGCTGCTGGATGCGCGACTGATCGATCGGTGTCACACCGAGGTTCGGGTTGAGTGTCTCGGCAGTGCCCGCGCCGACGTAGCCGAGACGCAGCGTCCCGCCCTTTCGGATGCCGCCGGCCGCCGACGTAGTGGTGCTGGCGCTCGAACTGCCGCTGCCACCGCCAGAAGCGCCGCCGCAGGCAGCCAGCACGCTGCTGAGCCCGACGACACCGGCGGCGCCCTTCAGAAAATCGGTGCGCGAAATGCGCTGCTCGTCAACGCGAACAACGCGTGGGTCAGGACCTGAGGTCACGATCTCCTCCAGATTTGGTTCGCCGCTCGCGGGTCCGGTCCGCTGCCACAGACGTCCCTGACAAACGCGAACTAATCTCTCTCCTCCATACCCTGCGGGCCCAAGGCCCCCAGGGTTCGCCGATGCTACCATCGCCCAGTTAAGGCGGCAAGCAAGTGGCGTGCCTGCGGCCATGCTCGCGTTTTGAACAACGAGGAGGGTGTGGTGGACGCGGAACTGCTTGCGTCGGATTTGGGCTTCCCGGAGGGGCCGGTGATCATGCCGGACGGCTCCGTGGTGTTGTGCGATGGGAACACCGGGGAGCTGCGCCGATGGAAGGACGGCGAGCTCGACCTCTACGCCCACACCGGCGGATCGCCTTGGGGCGCGCTGCTCGGAAGCGACGGGGCGATCTACGTCACCCAGGGCGGGAATGTGCCCGGGAGCGGCGACGAATCGGCGATCTGCGGCATCCAGGTCGTGCGCGCCGACGGCACCGTCGAACTGATCTCCTCCGAGATCGGCGGCCACCAGCTGGCCGGCCCCAACGACTTGGCCTTCGGTCCGGACGGGCGGCTCTACTTCACCGACTCGGGAACCGAGGAAGATCCGCGCCACGACCCCGGGGCCCCGGGCCGCCTGTTCGTGCTCGACTCCTCCGGAGGCGAGTTTCTCATGGAGCGGCCCCTGACCTATCCCAATGGGATCGCCTTCGACGCCGAGGGCACGCTGTACTGGACCGAATCGCGCGAACACCGGGTCTGCCGGCTCGAGAACGGCGAGCCGACCGTGTTCACCCGGCTCACCGACAACCACGTCCCAGATGGCTTTGCCTTCGCGGATGACGGGCGCCTGTTCGTCTGCACCACGATCTCCAACGGCGTCACCGTCGTCTCGCCGACAGGGGAGATCCTCGAAGAGATCAAGATCGACGGGCATCCCACCAACTGCATCTTCGACGGCTCGACCCTCTACGTGACCGCGAGCCACGGACCCGATCTCGACGCCGAGGGACGTGACGGCACCTTCTGGCGGGTGGAGACCGACGCCACCGGCCTTCCACTGCGGCCGGGGCAGCTGTGAGCCTGCCGCGCCGCGGCATCGACGAGCCGGAGTCGGCTCGATGATCCCGGAAGCGGTGCGCGACCGCGACCTCGTCGGCTACGGCCGCACACCCCCGCGCTTCGAATGGCCGGAGGATGCGCGCGTCGTCATCAACCTGGTCCTCGTCTACGAGGAGGGCAGCGAGTACTCGGTGCGCTGGGGCGACGACCGCAACGACGGCTGGGGCGAGTATCCCGAGGCCGGCGTCGAGCCGCCGCAGACCGACCCGGCCACCGAGTCACACTACGAGTACGGCAGCCGCGCCGGGGTGTGGCGACTGGCCCGGATCTTCGACGCCGCCGGCGTGCCGGTGACGGTCTCCGGGGCAGCGACCGCGCTCGAGCTCAACCCCGCCGTCCCGGAGTGGATGCGTGAGCACTCTCACGACCTGCTGGGGCACGGCTGGCGGTGGATCGAGCACTGGACGATGTCGCGTCAGGAAGAGGCCGCGCAGATCGCGCGGGCGATCGAGACCTTCGAGCGAGTCCTGGGGTCGCGCCCGGTGGGATGGAACTGCCGCAGCTGGCCGAGCGGACACACCCGCGAGCTGCTCATCGAGGCCGGCGGATTCATCTACGACTCCGACGGGTCAGGGGACGATCTCCCCTACTACGTCCAGTGCGCGGGACAGCCGTTCCTCGTCGTGCCCTACTCCAAGACCTACAACGACTCGCGCTACCTGACCAACCCGGGATTCTCCGGCCCCCGCGACTTCCTGGACACGCTGATGTTCGGCCTGGACGAGTTGGTGCGTGAGGGCGACGAGCGGCGCACGATGATGACCGTCGCCGTCCACGCGCGCTGGTCCGGCCAGGCGGCCCGCGCGGCGGCGCTGCGGCAATTCATCGAGTACGCACTCCAGCAGCCCGGGGTGCGGTTCATGCGACGCGCGGACATCGCACGCTGGTGGCTGGAGCACTACCCGCCCCGTTGAGCGGCGACGGGGGCAGCGATCCCCTGGGCCTCTTCAGCTCCTGCCTGCCGGGGTGGGACGAGCGACACGTCATCGAGATCGCGCGGTCGCTGCAGTTTGGTGTGATCGAGTGGGGCGTGGGGGCCCATCAGGCCGTCGAACTGGGTCAGGACCCCGACGCGCTGCGCGAACGGTGCGCCGCCGCGGGGCTGGGGATCAGCGGCGTGTCAGTTCAGGACGAGGATGTCACTCTCGCCGCACCGCGCCGTGCCCTGCCCTACCTGCGGCTGGCCAGCGCGCTGGGCGCCCGATTCATCCGGCTGTTCGCGCCGCCCTACAAAGGGGGATCGCTCGACGAGGAGCAGCGGACCGCCCGCGAGGGTCTCGACGCGATCGTCGAGGACGCGGCGTCGGAGGGGATGGCGGTCCTCATCGAGACCTCGCCGGCGACCCTGGCCCCCACGCCGGAGCTGGCAGCGGCGCTCGTCGATCATCACGCGCCCGAGCGCGCCGGCATTCTCTTTGACCCGGGCAACACGATCATCGAGGGCTACGTCCACCCGGCGCTCGCGGTGGCGCGCATGGGACCGCACCTGCATCACGTGCACGTGAAGAACATCGCGTGGCGCAAGGGATCAGGGGGGTGGGCGTGGCGCCACGCATCGCTGACAGGCGGCATGCTGGCCTGGCCCGACATCCTGGCGGCGCTCGCCGCCGCGGGCTACCAGGGTGGGTACTCGATCGACCACCTGAGCGGCAAGCCGACCGGCGGCAGGCTGCGGACAGAGACCGTGGCGCTGCGCGCGCTCCTGGCAGACGCCTCGACGCCGGCCGGGCCTGCGACGAACGATTCAACCGAGAAGGGAGCTACGCCATCGCCAGCCAGCGCTTGAACGGCCGGGTTGCGGTCATCACCGGCTCAGCCTCAGGACTTGGCCGCGCCATCGCCATTCGCATGGCGCAGGAGGGCGCCCACGTCGTCGTTTCAGACGTACGCGCCGATCCACGGGAGGGTGGCGAGCCCACCGAAGTCGTGATCGAGCGAGGGGGCGGCTCGTGCATCCGGATCGACGCCGACACGTCGCGTTGGGAGGACATCGACCGCCTCGTCACCGGCGCCGTGGAGCAGTTCGGCCGGCTCGACGTGATGGTGAACAACGCCGCCATCGCCGGACCGGCGTCCAAGCCGCTGCTCGAGACGACCGAGGAGGACTGGGACGCGATCATGTCCGTCAACCTGCGCGGGGTGTTCCTCTGCTGCAAGCGGGCGATCGCCGAGATGCTGCAGCAAGAGCCGATCGCCGAGATACGCGGCCGGGTCATCAACATCTCCTCTCAGCACGGCATGGTCGGCTCACCCGGTCACGTCGCGTACTCCACAAGCAAGGGCGGAGTGATCAACCTCACCCATCAGCTGGCGGTCGACTACGGCCCGCAGGGGGTCCTGGTCAACGCGGTCGCCCCGGGCAAGATCCTCACCGGCTCACCGGAGCAGGTCAACGAGGAAGCGATCGCCTACTCGCACGCACGCACTCCGTTCTTCCGGCTCGGCCAGCCCTCCGACGTCGCCGCCGCCGCCGCCTTTCTGGCCTCCGACGACGCGGTCTACGTCTCGGGGATCAACCTGCTGGTCGACGGCGGATGGATGGCCTACTGAGCGGGGCGGTCACGACCTAGCTGGTCGCGCGCAGGGCGCGGTCGAGGTCGTCGATCAGGTCGCCGGGGTCCTCCAGGCCCACCGACAGGCGCAGCGTCCCCGGCTCGATGCCGGCCTGCATCAGCTGCGCGGGGGTCAGGCCGAGGTGCGAGGTGTTGTGCGGCGCGCTCGCCAGGCTCTCCACCCCGCCCAGGCTCGTCGCCTGGCGGATGATCGACAACTGGCCCAGGACGCGGAGCGCGCGCGCGTCGCCACCCTTGACCCGGAAGCTGAGCAGGGCCGCACCACCGGGCAGCAGCCGCGCCGCCAGCCGATGATCGGGGTGCTCAGCCAGCCGCGGATGCGCCACCGCCTGCACCTCGTCGTGTGCAGCGAGCGCCTGCGCGATGGCGAACGCGGTGGTGCGCTGGCGCTCCATGCGGATGGCCAACGTCTTCAGGCCGCGCTCGAGCAGCCATGCCCCAGATGGGTCGAGACCGCCGCCGAGCATGGTCGCCTGCGCGCGCACCGCCTCGAGGTGCACGGCGCGACCGGCCATCACCCCGGCGATCAGATCCGAGTGGCCGTTGAGGTACTTGGTGGCCGAGTGCAGAACGATGTCGAAGCCATGGTCGAGAACGCGTAGGTCGGTAGGCGGGGTGAACGTCGCGTCGGCCACGGCCACCGCGCCATGGCGATGGGCCAACTCGGCGAGCGCGGGAAGGTCGGGCAGCCGCAGCATCGGGTTCGACAGCGTCTCGACGTAGAGCAGGCTCGCCCCTTGCTCGAGCGCTTCGCCCCACGCGGCGTGGTCGTCGACCGCCACGAAGGCGACCTCGCGACCCTGCCGGGTCAGCTCCTGGCCGAGCAGGGTGAACACGTCGCCGTAGAGATCGCGGGCCGCGACCACGCGCGCTCCGGGGGGCAGAAGGGCGATCAGCGTCGTGGCGATGGCCGCCATCCCCGACGAGAACAGGATCGCTCCGTCAGCGCCCTCCAGACGCGCCAGCTTGTCCGCCACCGCCTCGACGGTGGGATTGCGCAGACGCGTGTACCACCAGGTGTCGCGGCCACCGGTGGCCGCGATGTCGGCGTAGGCGGTCGGGTCGAGGTCGTAGGTCGCCGATGGGAACACAGGAGTGGACATCCCGCTCGGCCACGGCGTGGGCGGCCCTCCGCCACCGGAGACGAGCAGCGTGTCGGGCTTAACCGGTCGCTCGTCGGTCATGACGGCGTCAGCACCACCTTGCCGACATGCTCTCGGCGAGCCAGCAGCGCGTGTGCCGCGGCCGCGTCGCGGAGCGCAAACGTGCCGGCCACGGGCACGCGTATCCGCCCGTCGAGCGCCATCCTCAGCGACTGCTTGATCTCCTCGGGCGTGGCCACGCGAAAGCCCAGGATCCGGTGGCCGCGGCGGAACAGCTCGATGATGTCGAGCTTGACCACCTCTCCACCGTGGGCCCCGCACGTGGCCAGCCGTCCATCCGGAGCCAGCGCGGCGAGGTGCTGACCAAACAGGTCGCCGCCAACGGTGTCCAGCACCGCGTCCACGCCACGACCACCGGTCAACTCGGCGACCGCCGTGCGCACCGGGGTCTCCCAGTAGCTGAACGCGTCGTCGGCGCCCAGCTCCAGCACCCTCGGCAGCTTTGCCGGCTCGCCGACGGTGGCGATGACACGTGCGCCCGCGATCTTGGCGCACTGCACGGCGGCGCCGGCCACGCCTCCGGATGCCGAAGGGATGAGCACCGTTTCTCCGGCTCGGATCGCAGCGAGCCGGAACACCATGTGCCACGCCGTGCTCACCACGCACTGTGCCGCCGCCGCCGTGACGAACTCCGTCTCGTCGCGCAGGGCGACCAGGGCCCGCGCCGGCACCTTGACGAGCTCTGCGTACCCACCCCAGCAGTCGGTCCCGAACACAGTGAAACGCGCGCACAGATCGGGGCGCCATCCCTGGCACGCCGGGCAACGACCGCACGCGTATTGCTGAAGGGCGGTCACCGGCTGCCCGAGGTCGTAGCCCTCCACCTGCCTCCCGAGCTGTGCGATGACCCCCGCGAACTCCGCCCCCAGCACGTGCGGAAACGTAAACGGCCAGCGCGACGTCCCGGCGCGAGAGTCAAGGTCGGAGTGGTTCAGCCCGCAGGCCCGGACCTCGATCAGCACCTCGTCAGGCCCGGGGACGGGATCTTCGATCTCCTCCCAGCGCAGCACCTCCGGTCCGCCGTACTCGCGGAAGGTCGCGGCGAACATGCTCAGCCGGAGGTGTGCAGCGGCGCCGGCGGTGCGGCGCTGACCGACGGCGGCGGCGCCAGCGACCCCACCTTGCTGGTCCGCAGGCTCGCCCGCCATAGGGCATGCGCGAGCAGGCCGCCGAAGGCCACCCCGTTCGTGGCCGGGACGCCGACGCGTTCGCGCACGATGGCCTCGGCCTGAGCCATGCCGCCGCAGGCCAGGACCAGCGCCTCGGCCCCGAGCTCCTGGACGGCGCGCAGTCCCGCCACCACGATCGCCTCGTTGGTGGCGCCGAACTCCGCGCCCTGCTCGGCGACGGGGATCTCCAGCGGAAGCACCCCCACGCAGGCGTGCTCTACGCCGAGCCCGACCATGCCGTTCTCGATCTCGGGCACGCCCCGCGCCAGTGTCGTGATGACGGCGAACCGCCGAGCCAGCATCAGCACGGCGCGGTAGGCAGATTCTCCGATCCCGACCACGGGCGCGTCGGTCAGCTCGCGCGCCGCCTCCACGGCGGGATCGCTGAAGCACGCGATCAGATACGCGTCGGCGTCGCGATGGCCACGGACCAGCTCCAGCACCTCGGCGGCGGCGATCACCTCCTCGGCTGCGGTCTCGATCGAGCTCGGACCCCGCGGCGCGGTCAGACCCTGAACCTCCGCCCCATCGGACAACACGGCCGCCGCGGCGGCGACCATCTCCGTCGTGTGCTGCTCGCTGGTGTTGGGGTTGATCAGCGCGAGTCGGAAGCGGCTCACCGAGCCACCTCCGGGGTCGGGGCCCGCCTGGCATCGAGCTGGTGCTCGGCCTGGCTTGACAGAAATGTCCCGTGCCCCGGCGACGCGATGATCTCTCCCTCGCAGTAGACGGTGGCGCCACGGACGATCGTGCGCACCACCCTCCCGCGCACCCGTCGGCCCTCGAACGGCGACCACGGGTTCTTGGAGAACTGCTGGTCGCGGGGATCCACGGTCCACTCCGCCTGCAGGTCATAGAGCGCCAGGTCGGCATCTGAGCCGGGCAGGATCGTGCCCTTCCTGGGATACAGGCCGACGGCCCGGGCCGAGTTGGTGGCGCTGAAGCGCGCGAAGTCGGGCAGCGACATGCCTCGGTGATGGACCGCCTC
Organism: Solirubrobacteraceae bacterium; assembly: GCA_036491155.1. Lineage (GTDB taxonomy): Bacteria > Actinomycetota > Thermoleophilia > Solirubrobacterales > Solirubrobacteraceae > Palsa-465. Next base: position 12,808 of record DASXCN010000042.1, read on the forward strand.
AGACAGCACGAGCGGCATGGTCTCCTGGATCACCTGGCATCCGAGCGGGCATTCGAGCATGTCGCTGCGGCCGGCCTCCTTCTCCTCGCGCGTGTAGGCGGCGTGGTCGGAGACCAGGCTGTGCACCTCGCCGCGCAGGACCCTGGCCCACATTCCTTCGACAAGCTCGCGTTCGCGCAACGCCGGGGCGCAGCAGCCCCACGGCCCCAAGCGCCGGTAGTCGTCCATGTCAAGGAGCAGGTGGTGGGGACAGACCTCGATGGTGGCGCGGTGGCCCCGCCGCCGCGCCTCCGTGACCAGGTCGACGCTCACCGGGCTGGAACCGTGCACGATCTGGACGCGCGCGCCGGCGTTGCCGGCGAGGAAGAGCGCCCGATGGACGGCCTCCTCCTCGACGAACGCCGGGCGCGATTCGGGGTGGGCCATGACGTCGGTGCGACCCTCGCGCTGCAGCCGCGCCCGATTGGCCTGCAGCAGCGACTCGCTCTCGCAGTGGATCAGCACCAGCGCGCCCAGCCGTGCCGCCGTCTGCATGCCGTGCAGGAGCTCGGCGTCGGTCACGTTGGGATACGACGGGTCCGAGATCGGCATGAAGGCCTTGAAGCCGGCCGCGCCCTCTCGCCACTGGCCTTCCATGTGGTCAAGCGAGGGCCGGGTCAGCGCGCCCCAGAGCCCGAAGTCGATGACCACCTTCTCGGACGCCATGTCGCGCTTGGAGCTGTAGAGATCGACGGTGGTGACGGGCGGGTAGGTGAGCGGGTGCTCGATCACCGTGGTGATGCCTCCGGCGGCGGCGGCGCTGGTGCCGGTGGTGAAGTCCTCGCGCTCGGTGTGGCCCGGATCCTCGAAGTGGGCATGGGGATCGACGGCGCCCGGGAGGATCACCAGACCGCGCGCATCGATCACCTCGTCGGCGCCGTCAAACGGCATCGCGCCCGTGCCGAGCGCGGCGATACGGCCGTCGACGACCAGGAGGTCTGACTCAAACAGGCCGTACTCGGTGGCGACCGTGCCGCCCGAGATCAGCACGGACCCGCTGGACGAGTCGACCGCGGCCCTCATCGGCCCATCCTACTTGCCCGTGCGCGACGGTCAGCGTGCGAAATAAAAACGCGGGGCCGCCCCATAGTGGCGTCAGTGACGGCCGCCGCGCATCATGGCATATCGTACACCGTATCTCAGTATCTGCGGGCCGGTGATGCCCATCCATGGGCGAAGGGAGTGCGGATGAGGTGCGTGGTCTTCAACGGAACCGGGGGCAACGAGGTCGTTTCGATCGAGTCGCGCGAGGATCCGCAACCCAGCAAGTTCGAGGTGCTCATCGCCACCGAGTACGCCGGGGTCAACCCCGCCGACGTGCTCCAGCGCGAGGGGCGCCATCCCGTTCCGGCCGGCTCGCCCCCCGAGATCCCGGGGCTCGAGGTGGCCGGGACGGTCATCGCCACGGGGGAGGCGGTCACGGCCGTCGCGACCGGCGACCGCGTGTTCGGGCTGGTCGGCGGCGGCGGGCTCGCGGATCGAGTGATCGCGCACGAGCGCGAACTGGTGCGCGTCCCGGACGTCCTCGACGAGGCGGCGGCGGCCAGCGTGCCACAGGCCTTCATCACCGCGTTTGACGCGCTGCACCAGGCGGGCGTGGCCCCCGGCGGGCTGGTTCTGGTCAACGGCGCCAGCGGCGGCGTGGGAATCGCGGCCGTTCAGCTCGCGGTGGCACTGGGAGCACGGGTCGTGGCCAACGTGCGCTCGGCAGCCTCCCGCGAGCGCATCGCCGAGCTTGGGGCCACCGTGCTGGGAGCGCCCGAGGTGTTTGAGCACGTGCGCGAGCTCGGCGGCGCGGACGCCATTCTCGAATTGGTCGGGGCAACCCACATCGCCGACAACGTGGCCGCGCTCGCCTTGCGCGGGACGATCGTCGTCGTGGCCGCGAAGCCTGGGGACGAGGTGACGCTCGCGCTGCGCGACCTGATGGGCCGCCGCGCGCACATTCTCGGCACCAGCCTCAGGCAGCGCCCGCTCGAGCAGAAGGCGGTGCTGGTGCAGCAGTTCGCCCGGGAGGCCGTGCCCTGGTTTGCTGAGCGCCGACTGGTCACGATCGTCGACCGCGTGTTCGAGCTCTCGGAGGTGACCGACGCCTTCGAATACGTGCGCCAGCCCGGGAAGCTGGGCAAGGTGCTGCTCCGGACGACCGCAGCCTGATCGCGCGGGCAGGGCCGATCGGGCGCCGGGCCGATCAGCCGCCGGGCCGATCAGCCCCCGGGGGCGACGCCTAACGCCTCCTCGTCCAGACTCGCCAGCACGTAGCCCTCGACCTGGTTGACGTGCTCACGCATCGCCTTGCCGGCCGCGTCCGCGTCACGGCGCGCGATGGCCTTGGCGATCTGGACGTGCGCACGGGCGCACGCCACCGAACCCTCGGCCCGGGGCACATCTCGCCGGCGCAGCGCCATGACCAGCACGAACGAGTCATTGAGGAGCTCGCACAGCCGGGGGTTCCTCGTCGCCTCTCCGATCTTCTCGTGGAACTGCATGTCCCAGTGGCGAAACCCGCTGAAGTCTCCGGCCTCCGCGGCCGCCAGACACCGCGCGGCGGCATCGCGGATCACCTTGATCTCAGCGGTGCTGCCACGTTCGGCAACGATCTCCGCCGCGAACGACTCGAGCCCTCGCCGTGTCTCGTACGCATGCTGGATCGAACTGCGCGACGGCAGCGTGACGCGCCCGCCGCGCCGGCCGCTGGGCTCGACGAGTCCGATCTGGCGCAGCTTCAGCAGAGCCTCGCGCACCGGCGTCTTGCTGACGTTGAGCTGGTCAGCCAGCGCCGCTTCGGTCAGGCGGGAGCCGGGGGCGATCACGCGGTTGATAATCGCTTCCCGAATCGTCTCGTAGACGACGTCGGTGAGACTCTCAGGCTTGTGTCCCAGCACCAGCTCGGCTGGGGCGCCATTCTCGTCGCGTGGCGCAGCTAGCTGGTTCATGAGCGAGATATTAGATACGGGGTCTAGCCCCCGTCCCGATTTTCTGCGTCGCCGCGTGGCAAAACGGACGAGTCCTCATGGCGCGGCGGGCAGTTGCACCGTGACACAGAGCCCGCTCTGTCCTCGACGGTCAACACACGCATGGCCTTGATGCTGTCAGCCCGAACATATCGTCGGCATATCGGAAACCCCATACGTGCTGGCAACGCCCGGCTGCCTTCACTGGGGGCGTGACATCCGGCAACCCAGCACGACCAACCCGCCGTACCCGGTCGGCGGTATTCGGCCGGCGCCGCCGCGTGCTTCTGAGCGCGGTATTCGCCCTGCTGGTCGCCCACCCGGCGTTCGCAGCGGTCCGCCACCTGCTCAACGACACGGCCCGCGTGCTCAACGAAGACCGCGTCGACCAGTCGCCGGTCGCGTGGCCGCGGCGCGGAGAGGCGGCGTTGGTGCTCGGCGACGGCCGGCCGGCGGCGAGCCCGCACGAGCCGCCGGTCCCGATTGCCAGCCTGGCCAAGGTAATGACCGCCTACCTGACCCTCGAGCGCTACCCGCTGACCGGCTCACAGGACGGGTTCACCATCACCGTCACTGCGGCCGAGGCGCAGTCAGTGGCCCAAGACGCAAGGCAGGGCCAGTCGGTCGTGGCGGTCCAGGCGGGGGAGCAGCTGACCGAGCGCCAACTGTTGCAGGCGTTGTTGATCCCCTCCGGTAACAACATCGCCCAGATGCTCGCCGCCCACCTGGCGGGCAGCGACACCCGTTTTGTGGCCGAGATGAACGCCGAGGCTCGCGCGCTCGGGATGGACCACACCAACTACACCGATCCCAGCGGGTTTGATCCGGGCACGGTCTCCACCGCCGCCGACCAACTGCGGGGCTTTGAGCGGGCGATGCGCTTCCCGGTCTTTCGCCAGATCGTGTCGATGGCCAGCGTGACCCTGCCGGTCGCCGGCCGGCTCACCAACTACGACCCCCTGATCGCCGAGGGGTACGCCGGCAAGACCGGCTCAGACTCCGCGGCGAAGGGATGCCTGGTCTTCTTCACCCACGTGATGGTCGGCGGGCACAGGCAGACCGCGGTCGGCGTGGTGCTGGGACAGGGGCAGGGCAACGACACATCGGCGCTCCTGGCCGCCGCGGGCGAGGCCGCTCAGCACCTAGTCGGGATGGTCACACCAATCACCATCGCAGGATCTTGACCACCAGCCCGACCTGGCCGCCGATGTCGCCGGTGAAGCTCACCGGGCCGGGCCGTGGATCGCCCGCGGGGCCTGGCGTAGCCGCGGGGCGGTCTCGACCTCGGTCTCGGTTTCGGCCTCGATGCGTGTGATCGTGCGGTCCCTCGACGGCAACCCTACCGTCGACGACGCCCGCGGAACGGTCCGATCACGAAGGTACGGGCGCTGCTGGTGGCGTGCGTGGCGTCGCCGCTGTACGTGGCGGTAATGAGCTGGATGCCGAACCTGGTCTTGGCGGCCACCGAGCAGCTGGCCGACGGGCCGCTCCCCGCCAGCACGCACGGGTTGCCGACGAAGCTGCCGAACCTGCGCGTGGTGGTGAACCTGACCGTGCCGGTCGGGGTGCTCGGCGTCCCGCTGTCGGTGTCCGTGACCCTCGCGGTGCACGACGGCCGCCGCGGCCCGACGGTGCAATGCACGCGGGTTCTGGTCCTGCGCTTGGTCACCGTCACGGTCGTGCCGGCATTGCTGGCGAGGTGGGTGCCGTCGCCGCCGTAGGTGGCGCTGATGGTGTGCGTCCCGGACCCCACCTGCCCCGGGGTGTAGGACACCTGGCAGGACGCCTGGCCGGTCGCGGCGGCCGGCGATAGCGTGCACCCGCCGGAGTTCGAGAACGCCCCGCCGCTGGTGTCTGACCCAAAGGACACCGTCCCGGTCGGGGCGGTGGGGCCGGCGGCGATGTCCGTGACCGTCGCCGTGCAGGTGGTCGGCTCGCCGACAGCGACCGCGTCTGGCACGCAGCCCACCCGGGTCGTGGTCGTATCCGGTGCGACGAACACGTACGCCGCCCCCTGCGCAGCGTTGCCGTTCACCGGCGCGCCGGGCGCGCCCGCGACCAGCGTGTTGGGGGACGCCGCCACCGACGAGCCGAAGTTGTTGAACGGGCCGGGGTCCGAGGCGGTCACCTTGGTGGCCTCGGCCCCGCTGACCCAGCCGCTCGCGGGCTTCACGAACGCGTACGCCGCACCCTGCGCGCTGGCGTTCACCGTGGCGTCGGGCGCGCCGGCTATGACCAGATCGCCCGACACCGCCACCGCGGAGCCCAGCAAGTCGCTGGCCTTGCCGTCTGAGGCGGTCAGCTTGGCCGCCTCGGATTCGCTGACCCAGCCGCCCGCGGGCTTGGCGAACACATACGCCGCCCCCTGCGCACTGTTGGTGTTCACCTTCGCGAACGGCGCGCCGGCCACGACCGTGTCGCCGGACACCGCCACCGAGTTGCCGAGCTCGTCGTTGACCGCACCGTCTGAGGCGGTCAGCTGCGCCGCCTCGGTCTCGCTGACCCACCCAGCCGCGGGCTTGGCGAACACATACGCCGCCCCCTCCTGACCGTCGTCGTTCGCCGTGGCGAACGGCGCGCCGGCCACGACCGTGTCGCCGGATACCGCAACCGAGTTGCCGAGTTGGTCGTCGCGGGCGCCGGCTGACTCGGTCAGCTTCGCCGCCTCGGCCTCGCTGACCCAACCGTCCGCGGGCTTGACGAACACGTACGCAGCCCCCTGCTCGACGTGACCATTGATCGTGGCGCCCGGCGCGCCGGCCACAACCGTGTCGCCTGACACCCCGACGGAGCTGCCCGCCAGGTCGTCGGCATGGCCGTCTGCGGTGGTCAGCTTGGCCGCCTCGGTCTCGCTGGCCCAGCCGCCCGCGGGCTTGACGAACACGTACGCGGCCCCCTGGAGGGGATGCCCGTTCACCGTGGCGCCATGCGCGCCCGCCACAACCGTGTCGCCCGACAGCGCCACCGACAATCCGAGGTTGTCGAAGTCGGCGCCGTCTGACGCCGTCAGCTTGGCCGCCTCGGTCTCGCTGGCCCAGCCGCCAGCGGGCTTGACGAACACGTACGCCGCCCCCTGGTCGAGGTGACCGTTGACTTGGGCCTCGGGCGCACCGGCCACGACAGTGTCGCCGGATACCGCGACCGAGTTGCCGAGCAAGTCGTCGAAGGCGCCAGCCGAGGCGGTCAGCTTGGCCTGCTGGATGAACGGGTCGATCCGCAACGGGTAGCTGGCGCCGCGGTCATCGATCTGCAGGAGCACTCTTGCACCACGCAGCGTGACCCGGGCCGGGAGCTGCCTGCCGCGCGCGTCGGTGGCGACCAGGCCACGATAGGCAAGCGACACCCCTCGGCGCGTAAAGGTCACCCCGTCACCCCCTCGCGAGAGCCTGCCGCGCGCGTTCCCAGAGAGCGCGAGCGACAGCGTCAACGGACGCACCTCGCGGCCCGCGGGGCGAGCGCGAAACGCAAAGCCCTGCTCGAGCCCCAGCGGTCCGTTCGCATACCACTCGTCAACCCCGTCGCGCCGGTAGATGACGCTGTTGGCGTGCGCCCGGGGTCGAGCCGCGCCCACCGCGTGCAACGCCGCGCCGTGGCCATAGCCCGCGAGCCTGAACCGCAGCCACGCTCCACCCGACCGCACCGCGACGCCGCGCCGATCAAACAACGCCGTCAGGTGCTGCGGGCGATTACGCAGCACCCACGCGCTGCCGGCGCGCGCCGCACGATAGGAACGATCGTCCCGTCCCAAGATGCGCGACACCGGCCCCTGCGCCGCCAGCGGTAGCGTCGCGCCGGCTGCATGACGCGCGATCGCTCGAGGGCGCGTCGCCAGATCGCCATGAGTTCTCCCCGCCATCCGCGGGCCAACCACCAACGCGGCAAGCAGCGCCAAACCCCCTGCCACCAGCGCAGCCGTTCTACGAAAACTCGCAACACGCCCGGTGCAAATCCGGGTCGCGCCCGGTGCTCCTACCTCTGCGGCTGCGCTAACAGCGGCGACCACCAATCGGTTCTCCCCCTACCTCTACGGCTCCACCCAGCCAGCCCGGCCCCGGTCTCCGGACGTCACTCCCGGCCACGACTCTAAGCACACTCCGCGGGCAAGTCAACGTCCCCTAGCGACACTGGCCAACCAGCGACTTGATTGCCTTCGGCTGCTCTGGTTTGCTTGACCGGTCGGGCATGGGACCGGGATCCTCACACCGTGTAGCAGTGGACGACGGCAGACACGCCGCGCGGGATAAATCGTCTTGCCCGGCTCATCCGGTGTTCGCGCTCCAGCGCCTAGCCGGAAACCGTGCCGTCGGGCAGTTGCTGGCCCGCGAGGTGACGTCGACGATCGCGGGCCATTACGTCCGCTTGGTGGTGGGATCTGACGTGTCCCTCCCGCTGGTGGCCATGGCATGGACGCGGACGGCGCACGGCTCGCTCGACGACGCGGCATTGTCCCAGCTGCACGACGTCGCGCTGGCTGGCGACAAGACCGTCGACGACAACGAGCGGCTGTTCCTAGCGGCTCTTCTCGACGCCGCCAACGCCAGCAGGTGGCACACCGATGATGTTCCCCAGGCCGGATCTGTGATCGTCTTCTCGGCGGACTCCATCACCGCCGCCAACCGCCGGCGGGTCCAGGACGTGGGGCGCACCGCCCACACGCAGCGCACCTGGCCGACCGAGAGCGGTGATCCCGCTGAGCACGCTGCCAGGCTCGACGCGGACATCATGTATCTGGCCGGCGCCTTCGCCCAGGTCGCGAGAGACACCATCGCGCTCGCCGACGAGCGCAAGCTCAGCCACCTCGCGATCTACTACGCCATGCTGAACGGAGCCAGCGACTCGACCGAGGGCGACAGGGCGTTCGCCGGAGCTGTCTACGTGATCGCCCGCCGGGAGGGCCTCGACGACGCGGCCGAGCGGATCATCAAGGGCACCGTCAAGGTTGACGAGGTGTCTCGCTCGTTGCTCCCACACCAGGCCGAGGGTATGTACATGGCGGAGGCGAGCGCCGGCGGTTTCAAGGGCGACACTCTTTACCTGCCCTCCGAGATCAAATTCTCGAGCCTTGTCGCTCAGGGCACCGTCGTGCACGAGCTGACCCACGCGGGGCAGGAGGCGGATGCCACATCGCTGCGCTCCCCGACAGTTGAGGACTCCGAGTTCGAGGCGTTCCTGGCCGAGGCCGGCACCATGGTGTGGGGCGTGATGAGGCGGACCGGCGCCGACCGTGAACGTGCAGTGGAGGACGTCGCCCGCCAGATCCCGTTGGTGACACTTCTCTGCATGCTGATTTCCGCGACGACGGTGCTCGATGACACCAAGGCGGTGGCGGCGGTCCGCGAGATACACGCGAAGGTCCAACAGGTCGGCCAGCCCACAGTCGCGCTCGGCCTCAGCGAGACCGACCTGACCAAATTCATCGCCGGACTCGAGGACGAACAACGCCACGACCAGTTCTCCGACGCACTGGAGAAGCGCGCCCGGCACGAGATCGACAAGCTCTACCGCGGAATCGATCCCGCGAGAGAGCGCGGGTACGTCGGTGAGAGCCAGCTCGACACGCTCGCCGCCGACGCGCCGGCGGCGAAGGCCGCGACGCCCACTCCTGCCCGCTAGGCGCGACGCGCCATCACGAGTCCTGGCCGCGACACACGATCCCTTCACGCGCCAGAGACTGGAGGGCGGGCGCCGGAGCCCGCGTGAGCGTCATCGTGCCAATCCTGGAGGGTGACCGAGCGTCCGGATAGCGCCCGTTGCTACGGAAGATTCGCGGACACCCTATGTGCGACGAGGCCGGGGGTATGCAGGCGCTGCTCATGTGTGTTCGGCTCGTGTGAACAGGCGTCGCCTGGTGAGCGATCGGTTGCGTACGCCCGCGGCTCGCTTGACGTCTCCATCGGTACCGCGCATGAAGAGCAAGTGCGCGCGGCCAGGGCGCTTGGGGGTCAGGGGTCGGGCATACTCGCATTGTGAGGACGGTGCTTGCCTATTTCGGCCTCTCGACCTCTGCTTTTCGCGAGCATTGGAAGCTCGCTCTGGTTCTCGTTCTGACTCCACTCGTGCTCAGCGCGATCATTACCGCGGCGTCAGGGGTGCGGGGCGTCGCGGGCTGGCTGGTTGGTGTCGTCTGCCTCGTGGCGCTCAACGTCGCGTGGTCGCTGGTCCTCAACCACTCGGCAACCTGGCGGCGCGCGTGCGACCGGCTGAGCAACCAGCCGAGGCGGCCGTCGAGCGTCCGCTGAACCATCCTTGCGAACGTTGCTTCCGGGACGTTTCGGACGCCGGCGGCGACGCTCTCGAGCGTCGGCTGGGCGGTCCTGTGCAGACGGTCGGGTGCTGGTTGTGCCGTCGGGTTCTGGGTGTGCGATGAGTTTGTCTGTCGTCGATCGTTTGACGTGGTGCGAGACCGCAACCTCAATCAGGAGACGTAACGATGTCTTTGGTGATCGCAGACAAGATGGTGCTGGTGACCGGCGCGAATCGTGGGCTGGGCCGGGCTTTGGTCGACGAAGCCCTGAGCAGGGGCGCCAAGCGGGTGTATGCCGCTTCCCGCGAGTCGATGGTCGTGGCCGATGAGCGTGTCGTGCCCGTGACATTGGATGTGACTGACCGGGCACAGATCCAGGCCGCTGTGGGCAGCGTCGGGTCTCTCGACATTCTGATCAACAATGCCGGTGTTTCGGTCCCCGATGATCTGAGCGACCGTTCGGCGTTTGAGCGGCACCTGGCGGTCAACCTGTACGGGACCCTGGAAGTCACCCAAGCGTTCCTGGGGTCGCTGGCGCGAAGTCACGGCGCCGTGGTTAACGTCGTGTCGCTCGGCGCGATAGCCGGTGTGCCAGTCCTGCCGGCCTATTCGGCCTCGAAGGCAGCCGCGCTTTCGGTCACGCAGTCGCTGCGGGCGCTGCTGGGCGGTCGCGGCGTGAGTGTTCACGCAGTGCTGCCCGGTCCGATCGACACCGATATGGTGCGGGCGCTCGATATTCCAAAGACGCCGCCAGCGGACGTGGCGCGGGCGACGCTGGACGGCGTCGAGCGTGGTGAGGATGAGATCTTTCCCGATCCGATGTCACGGTTGTTTGAGGCCGGCTGGCGCGCGGGCGTCGCGAAGGAGCTCGAGCGCCAGAACGCGGCGCTGGTGGCGACCGAGCCCATCGCGGCGTAACCGGGACAGAGACCATGA
>DASXCN010000043.1:0-5663 GCA_036491155.1 Solirubrobacteraceae bacterium
ACCCCTCGCCCGAGTTCGAGCAGGAACTACGCGACCGTCTCTTGCGCGCCGGCGAGGCGCGCAGCGGCGTCAGCGATGCGGGTGCGGCGGTTGCTGTCGGCCGCCCTGCCGACGACGACGCGTAGCCTGAGTCTGGGCGGCACGGCTGCGCTTGGTGTTGGGCACCCGGTTGGGGGCTGGGGGCGGCTGTACGGCGGCCGCGGCCCGCTTGGCGGTCACGGCGCCCCGACCCACGTCGTCGCCGGGGTCGATGCGCCGGACGTTGCCGATCGGCCGTGAGGCGAGCACCGGGTCCACCGCGCCCGCGCGCCGGTCGGCCCCCCGGAACGTGTTCTGGCGCCGGCGGCGGTTCTTGCGCAGCACCGGGCCCCGTGTCTCGCCGACGACGCGCAGGACGTAGGCCCCGCGCTCATAGCTGAAGCGCAGGACCGGGAACATCGCGTACAGACGAGCCGGCGATACGTACTGCCGAGGCCGCCCAATGCTGTTCATCTCTACCACTCTGTGGACACAACGCTACAGGGTGGCGGTCGTCGCGTCAGCCTTTTGCGATGAGAAAGCGTTTGAGCGCCTCGCCGTCGCGGGCCAGGGCGCCGGCGGCGTCGTCGTCGATCGCGGCGAAGGGCTCGATCTCGATCGCGGAGCCGTTCAAGCGCCAGACGGCGACCCCCCGGCCCCGCACGAGGGCAAAGTTGCGAAACACGCCGCCCGTGACGACGCGCGCCTCCCCGGTGCTCAGCACGTCTTCGCGGGAGCACCACCCCAGCAGCAGGGGCTCGAAGGCGCCGAGCAGTCGCGGCGCGGGGAGCGGCGCCGCGCGGCTGCGGCGGGCGAGGTCGACCAGTCCTCCGGGCATCTCGCGCAGCTCACCGGCGATCGCGCCCAGCCCGGCGCGCGCGTCGCGCAGCGGCAGTCCCGCCCACCGGGCGAGGTCGCGGTCGGTGGCCGGGCCGTGGCCGGCCAGGTAGCGGCGGGCCAGCTCGGCGAGGGCGATGTCACGGGGTGGGGGCGGGACGGGAGAGAGCCAGTCGGGCACCCGCGCGAACGCGTGGTGACGGCCGATCATCGGCCCGCGGACGATCCGTCCCTCGATGGAGGCGCGGAAGATGAGGTGCACGAGCGAGTGCTGGAGGTTGGGGATGCCGGCGCGCTCCAGCCGCTCGCGCAGCTGCGCCCGCGTCAGCGGCCCTTCCCGCTCGATAGAGCGATCTATCCAATCGACGGCGCGGGCGGTCGTGGCCGGGTCCAGACCGTCCTGGGCCAGCCGGGTGGCGCTGGGCGTCATCAACGGGGGAGTCGTCAGCGACTGCAGCAGGGGATAGTCCTCGCTGCGCACCAGGTGCAGTGTCCCGCGGTTAAGCGTCGTGATGACCAGGGAGCGCTCCTCGGTGAGCTGCCGGTCGATGTCGCTGCTGGACACCCCGGAGGTGCGCGCGCGGACGGCCAGCCGGGCGCCCCGTGGATCCTGGGCCTGGATGGCCAGCAGGCGCTCGGCCACGGCCGGCGCCGAGCGCGCCCGACGGCCCGCCAGCAGCTGCGCGGTGAGGCGCCGGGCGAGCAGATTGGAGGCGGTGGTCACAGGACGTACATAAGCATTCGATCAGGGGCCTGACGTTTGGCCTACGCCCTTTCAGCTAACAAACAGGGGAATGCCCAGGCGTGAATCCAGGCAACGCCCGCACGTTGCCCTGCCCGAATACCCCGGTCTCGACGGCCTGCGCGCGCTGGCCGTGGTGGCCGTGCTGCTCTACCACGGCGGCGTGTCGTGGTCGGGCGGGGGGTTCCTCGGCGTGGAGATGTTCTTCGTCCTCTCGGGCTTTCTCATCACCTCCCTGCTGGTGGCCGAGTGGGGGCGTTCGGGTGCGATCGCGCTGCGCGCCTTCTGGGCCCGGCGTGCCCGCCGGTTGCTGCCGGCCCTGTTCGCGCTGGTGGCGGCCATCGGCATCTACTACGCGGTGGCCGGCCCTACCAAGGCGGTCCCCGGCCTGCAGGGCGATGGGATCTCCACCCTGCTGTACTTCTCCAACTGGCACCAGGTCGCCGCTGGGACCAGCTACTTCGCCGCCAGCGGGCCCGTGTCGCCGCTGCAACACACATGGTCGCTGGCCATCGAGGAGCAGTTCTATGTCCTGTGGCCGCTGCTGGTTCTCGGGATCCTGAGCTGCGCCCGCCGCCGCGGCGCATCGGATCGGCGCTCGCTGCAGGTGCTGCTGGGCCTGAGCCTGACCGGCGCGGTGCTCGCCGCGGCCGAGATGGCTCTCCTGTTCGACGGCGGCCACGGGCTCGATCGCGTCTATTACGGCACCGACACGCGGGCCACTGGGCTGCTCCTCGGCGCCTCGCTGGCCATCGCGCTGGCCATCCGTAGAAAATCGGACCCCGCCCTCCCTGCCACGGCGCCGCCGCGCCCTGCCCCGCACTGGGCTCGCCACGCGCTCGGCGCGGCCGGCCTGCTGCTGCTGCCGGCCCTCGCCGCCGCGATCGTCGTCGCCGACGGCGACGACGCCTGGGTCTACCCGTTTGGGATGCTCGCCACCGACGCCGTCATGGTGGTGCTCATCGCCGCCGTCGTCCTGCGGCCGCGTGCCGTGGGCTCCCGCCTGCTCGCCTTCTCGCCGCTGCGTGCGGTGGGGAGGATCTCCTACGGTCTCTACCTCTGGCATTTCCCGTTGTTCCTGTGGTTGGACGAGATCTCCACCGGCCTGCACGGCGCGGCGCTCCTGGTCCTCCGCCTGACCGTGACGCTGGCCGTCAGCCTGGTCTCCTACGTGGTCGTCGAGCAGCCCATCCGACAGCGCCGGCGGCCGGCCTGGGTCGTGCGCGGCCTGGCCCCCGTGGGCGCGGGGGCCGCGGTGGTGTCGCTGCTGATGGCCTCGGCCGCGTCCTCGCTGCCGGTGGGCGTGCCGGCAGCGGCCAAGCTTCCCACCGCGCCGGCGCGGTTGGCGGGCACGGACGGGCCCTGCGCCGTCAGCCTCCCGGACACCCCTCATCTGGGCATGACGCCGGTGGACACCAACCAGGTCGCCAAGTTCGAGTACGCCGCCCTGGGTAACTCCAGCCTGGTGTGGAGCGGCTCGGCCACTAAGACGTTCACCACCTGCCCGCCCAAGCGTCTGCTCGTCGTCGGCGACTCGCTCGCCTTCACCCTCGGGCTGCCGATGATGGACGACGAGCAGAACTACGGAGTCCAGATCTCCAACGCGGCCCTGCTGGGGTGCGCGTTCTCCACCCGGGGCCAGCTCGACGTCAACGGCACCTACGAGGACCTGCCCGCCGGCTGCTCGACGGCGCTGGAGCAATGGGAGAGCGACGTTCAGCGCGTGCACGCCCAGGAGGTGGTGGTCGAACTCGGCTACCGCGATGAGTTCGACTGGCGGTGGGGCAACAAGACCGTCCACCTGGGCATGCCCGCCTTCGACGCCTATCTCCAACACCAGATCGATCAGTTCGTCAGCGTGCTGAGCCGCGGTGGGGTCAAGGTGCTGTTCCTCTCGGTGCCCTTCACCCACCCGCCCGACCGCGCCGACGGGACCCCGGCCCCCGCCGCGTCCCCCGCCCGCCACGCCCAGATCAACGCCATGCTCACCGCCGAGGCCCAGCGCCATCCGGGCTCCGTGCAGGTCCTCGACGTCGACCACACGGCGTCGCCCGATCACCGCTACGACGCGCGGGTCAAGGGCCAGCTGTGCCGGTTTGACGGCATCCACTTCAGTGTCTACTGCGCCAAGCTGCTCGAGCCCACCGTGCTCGGGGAGGCGCGCAGGCTGCTCGCCCACCGCTGATCTGCGCGCCGGAGCGCTAACGCTCCCGCAATCCGCCGGCCGGTACGATCGGCGCTATCGCTGGGCGCGGGCTCAAGATGTGGTGCCACCGCTCCGAATCAAGGGGTCAGGTGTTCAGTCCGTCGCTGCAACGATTTCGTCGATACCTGTGGGCGGCCGCAGTGCTGGCCGCGATGGTGGGCGTTGTCGTCGCCGTCCGCCTGGACGGGCCGGGCCGGGCGACGGCGTCGGTGCGCCATGGGCCCGCGGTCATCCACCGGCCCGGGGAGCACTGGGTGGCCACCTGGGCGGCGAGCCCGCAGCCGCCGATCGCGGGCAACCTGTCCCGGCGCGGCTTCGCCGACCAGACGGTGCGCGAGATCGTCGACCCGAGCGCCGGCGGCGCGATCGTCCGCGTCCGTCTCTCCAATTCTTTCGGCGCTGCGCCGCTGCACATCGCCGCGGCCTCGGTCGCGCGCCAGGGCGAAGGCGCCGACCTCGCGCCCGGGTCGCTGCGCAGGCTGTCCTTCGACGGCGGCGGGTCGGTGGTCATCCCGGCCGGGGGTGCCGCCGCCTCAGACCCGGTGTTCCTGCGCGTCCGCCCCGGGACGCACCTCGCCGTCAGCCTCTACCTGGGCGCCTCCACCGGCCCGGTGACCCAGCACACGCAGGCCCGGCAGACCAATTGGGTGGCCGCCGGGTCCCGGACGCTTGACCAATCCGGACGCGCCTTCTTCACCCAGACCCATTCCTGGTACCTGCTCTCCGGCGTCGACGTACTCGCCCCGCGGCGCGATCTCGGCGTCGTGGTGGCCTTCGGCGACTCCATCACCGACGGTGTCGGCGCGCCGCTGAACGCCGATGCCCGCTATCCCAACGACTTGGCGCGCCGGCTCGCCGCCCTCACCGGCACCACGCTGAGCGTGGTGGACGCAGGGATCGGGGGCAACCGCGTCGTGCATGGCACCCTGTGCTGCGGCGCCGGGGCGGTGGCTCGCTTCCGACGCGACGTGCTGGGCCAGCCGGGGGTGCGCGAGGCGATCCTCCTGGAGGGGATCAACGACATCGGCCAGAGCCAGAGCCGCGGGGCCGCGAGCGCGCCCCACTCCCCGGTCTCGGCGCTGGAGATCGTCGAGGGCTACGAGAAGATCATCGCCATGGCCCACGCCGCCGGCGTGCGCGTGCTGGGCGCCACCCTGACCCCGTTTCACGGCGCCCACTACTGGACGCCGGCCGGCGAGGCCAAGCGCGAGGCGGTCAACCGGTGGATCAGCACCAGCGGGGCATTTGACGGCGTGATCGACTTCGCCTCCGCGGTGGCCGAGCCAGGCGACCCCGAGCAGCTGGCCCCCGCCTTCGACAGCGGCGACCACCTGCATCCCGACGCCGCCGGCTACCGCGCGATGGCGCGCGCGGTGGACCTGGCCGCGCTCGTGCGCGACGCCGGGCCGCTCACCGCCCAGCCGACGCGGCCCCGGTAGCCGTCGGGCCTGCCCCGGTAGCCGTCTGCACGGCCAGCTGGCCGCAGGCGGCGGCGATGTCGCGCCCCCGGGTCAGACGCACGGTGGCGCCCAAGCCGTGGCGCTCGAGCTCGGCGCGGAAGGCCTCGATCGCCTTCGCGCTGGACCCCTCGTAGGGCGAGTCGGTGGGGTTGTAGGGAATGAGGTTGACCTTGAACATGTGCGGGTCCAGCACCTCGGCGAGCTGGCGGGCCTGGGCGTAGGAGTCGTTGACGCCGGCGAGCATCACGTACTCCACGAACACCATTCGCCGCTTGCGCTCGTAGTAGGCGCGGCAGGCGTCCAGCACGTCGCGCAGCGGGTAGCGGTCGTTGACCGCCATCAGCTCGGAGCGCAGCGCGTCGTCGGCGGCATGCAGCGACAGGGCCAGGCGGATCGGCAT
>DASXCN010000044.1:0-2213 GCA_036491155.1 Solirubrobacteraceae bacterium
TCGCCGCGCGCGATCGACCCCGGGGCCACGGCCACGCTCATGTTCACCTCGGGCACGACGGCGGGCCCCAAGCCGGTGGCGCTCAGCTACGACAACTGGCTGTGGAACGCGCTGGGCTCGGCGCTGGCGCTGGGGCTGGACCCCGGCGAGACGTGGCTGTGCCCGATGCCGCTGGCCCACGTCGGGGGCCTCTCCATCCAGATCCGCTCCGTCGTGTACGGCACCACGGTGCTGTTGCACGAGCGCTTTGACACGCAGCTCGCCCTCGATGCGCTCATGGACCCCGACCAGCGCGTGACGCTGGTCAGCCTGGTGCCGACGATGCTCTCGCGCCTGCTCGACGCCGGCCTGCAGGCACCACCGACGCTGCGCCGGGTCCTGCTGGGGGGCGGGCCGATCGCGCCGGCGCTGCTCACCCGCGCCCACGAGGCGCGCGTGCAGGTGTCCCCGTCCTACGGAATGACCGAGGCGTGCTCGCAGATCGCTACCGACGGCGTCGCGCTGCTGGGCACGGAGCTAGAGATCGCCCCCGACGGCGAGATCCTGGTCCGGGGCCGGACCGTGGCCGCGGGCGCGCTCGGTCCCGACGGCTGGCTGCACACCGGCGATCTCGGCGCCTTCGACGACGAGGGACGCCTGGTCATCGCCGGGCGCAAGGCCGACACCATCGTCACCGGCGGCGAGAACGTGGCCCCGGTCGAGGTCGAAGCGGTCCTGCTCGAGCATGCCGACGTACTGGACGCCGCGGTGTTCGGCCGCGCCGACCCGGAGTGGGGGGAGGCGGTCGTGGCCCAGGTGGTCCTGGCCGGCGGGGCCGCCCTGGAGCCCGAGACACTGCGCGCGCACTGCGCGGCGCGGCTGGCCCCGTTCAAGGTGCCCAAACGCTTTGAGCCGGTGAGCGGGGTCCCGCGCGGAGTCACCGGCAAGCTGCTGCGCCGCGAGCTGCACTGACGCGCACGCGATGTAACATCAGCTGACGTCACATCAATTGCGGGTATGATTTGAGCGTGCCCGCTGACCTGACGATTGAACAGCTCGCGGCCGAGACCGGCATGACGGTCCGCAACATCCGCGCCCATCAGGCGCGCGGCCTGCTTGACCCGCCCGACGTCCGCCTGCGGGTCGGGTACTACGGTCCCGATCACGTCGCGCGGCTCAAGCTCATCCAGGAGCTCCAGGACGACGGCTTCAACCTCGCCGGTATCAAACGGCTGCTGGCCGACGATCAGGCCACCGCCCAGCGGCTGGCCCGGTTCCGCCAGGCACTGAGCGAGACCGCGGAGCCGTCACAGACGCTCACCACCGAGGAGCTGGGGCGGCGCTTTCGCGTCAGCGCAGATGAGGCGCCCACGGTGCTGGCACGAGCCGAGACGCTGGGCGTGCTGGTCGCCGCCGGGGACGGCCGCTACGACGTCCCCAGCCCCTCGCTGATGGCAGTGGCCGAGCAGGTGGTGGATCGCGGCGTGTCGCTCAACGAGGCGCTCACCGTGTTCAAGCAGGTGGAGCTGCACGCGGACGCTGTCTCGGCGGCGTTCGTCTCGCTCTTCATGCGCGAGGTGTGGGAACCCTTCGAGGCGGCGGGGATGCCCACGGAGCGCTGGACCGAGATCGACGAGACGATCGCGAGGTTGCGCCCGGTGGCGACCGACGCGCTGGTGGCGATCTTCGGGCAGCGGATGAGCGCTCGTATCGACGAGGCCTTCGGCCAGCGCATCCGGCAGCTGGCGCCGGCGCCGGACGGATAAGCTCCGCAGCGTGGCCCAGACCGACCCTGACCAGCTCCGCGCCAGCTCTCGGGATGCCTGGGAGACCGCGGCCGCGGGGTGGGGGCGCGAGGCCGACGCCGTGCGCAACTGGGGGATGCCCGTCTCGGTGGCGATGGTCGACGCGCTGGGCTTGGCGCCCGGCCAGCGCGTGCTGGAGCTCGCCGCCGGCCCGGGGGACACCGGTTTCATGGCTGCCGAGCTCGTCCGGCCCGGCGGCACGCTGATCTCCTCGGACGGCGCCGAGCCGATGATCGAGGTCGCACGCGCCCGCGCGGCGCAGCTGGGCATCGACAACGTCGAGTTCCGCCAGCTCGAGCTGGAATGGATCGACCTGGAGACCGCCAGCGTCGACGCCGTGCTCGTGCGCTGGGGGCTCATGCTCACCGTCGACCCCTCGGCGGCGGGGCGTGAGATCCGGCGCGTGCTGCGACCCGGCGGACACGCCGC
>DASXCN010000045.1:0-3624 GCA_036491155.1 Solirubrobacteraceae bacterium
CTGACCGACCCGGACGCGCGGGCCGCGACGGCGGGCTCCGCCTCGGCGGCGGCGCGCAGCTCGAGGTACTGGTCGATCCCCCCGGGCAGGTGGCGCAGCCCGCCGTCGCCCATCAGCGCGAACACGTCGTCGCACACGCGCTCGGCGAAGTAGCGGTCGTGGGTGACGACGATGAGCGTCCCGGGCCACCCGTCCAGCAGATCCTCCAGCGCGGTGAGGGTGTCGATGTCCAGGTCGTTGGTGGGCTCGTCGAGCAGCAGGACGTTGGGCCCTGACAGGAGCAGGCGCATCAGCTGCAGCCGGCGGCGCTCGCCACCCGAGAGGTCATCGGTTTTGGTACTGAGTTTCTCGCCCCGGAAGCCAAACCGTTCCGCCATCGTCCCCGGCGTGAGGTCCTCCCCTGCGCTGGTCGTCGCGCGGCCGCGGACCTGGGCCAGCGCCTCCACCACGCGCACCCCGGGCGGAAGCTCGGTGGTGTCCTGGGAGAGCTCGGCCAGGTGCACGGTGGCGCCGCGCTGCACCTCGCCGGAGTCGGGCGCGCGGTCGCCCGCCAGCACGCGGATGAGCGTCGTCTTGCCCGAACCGTTGGCGCCGACCAGCGCCGCCCGCTGCCCTGGGCCCAGCCGCCAGGTGATCTGCTCAAACAGCCGGCGATCGCCAAACGCGACCGAGACGTCGACGGCGTCGAGCACGCGGTCGCCGAGCCGGGCGGTGGCGAAGCGCAGGAGCTCGACCGTGTCGCGGGCGGGCGGCTCGTCGGCGATGAGTGCGTTGGCGGCGTCGATCCGGAACTTCGGCTTGGAGGTGCGCGCCGGCGGCCCCCGGCGCAGCCACGCCAGCTCCTTGCGCACGAGCTGGCGGCGCCTGTCCTCGCGAGCCGTGGCCTGGCGGTCGCGCTCGGCGCGGGCCAGCACGTAGGCCGAGTAGCCGCCGTCGTACTGGTAGACGCGGCCGTCGGCCACCTCCCAGGTGCGATCGCACACGGCGTCCAGGAACCAGCGGTCGTGGGTGATGACGGCGACCGTGCCGCGATGGCCGGCCAGGAAGCCGGCCAGCCACGTGATCCCCTCGACGTCGAGGTGGTTGGTCGGCTCGTCGAGCAGCAGCAGGTCGGGCGCGCGCAGCAGCGCCCGCGCCAGCATGATCCGCCGCTGCTCGCCACCCGACAGCTGGACCGTGGACGTCTCCAGGCCCTGCGGGAAGCGGCTGACGTCCACGCCGCCGAGCAGGCCGTCGAGCACCTCGCGGATGCCGGCGTCGCGCGCCCACTCGTGGTCGGGCCGCCCGCCCACGAGCTCGGCGCGCACTGTGCTCTGAGGCGCCAGGTCGACGCGCTGACTGACCAGCACCGCGTTGAGTCCCGTGGTGTGCGTGGCCCTGCCCTGGTCGGGCGGCTCGGCGCCGGCCAGCAGCCGCATCAGGGTGGACTTGCCGGCACCGTTGTCGCCCACCACCCCGACCCGCTCGCCCTCGTTAATCCCGAGGGTGACATCGTGCAGGACCGAGCGGCTGCCGTAGCCCTTGGACGCGGCGTGGAGGTTGACGAGGTTGCGAGGAGGCACGGAACAGATGTATCGGATCGCGGTCATCCCCGGCGACGGGATCGGCCCGGAGGTGTGCGCCGCGGCGCTGCGGGTCCTCGGCGCCCTCGGCGACGACGCGCCCTTCGAGTACGAGACGTTCCCATGGGGCTCGGCTCATCACATGAGCACCGGACGGATGATGCCCGCCGACGCCCTGGAGACGCTTGCGGGCTTTGACGCGGTCCTGTTCGGCGCCGTCGGCTCCCGGGAGATCCCCGACCACGTCACCCTGTGGGGTCTGCGGCTGGCCATCGTGCAGGGCTTCGATCAGGGGGTGAGCCTGCGGCCGGCGCGGCTGCTGCCCGGGGTTCGCGGGCCGCTCGCCGGGCGCGGGCCCGCCGACATCGATCTAGTGGTCGTGCGCGAGAACACCGAGGGGGAGTACTCGGGGATCGGCGGCTTCACCCGGCGCGGCCTGCCCGGCGAGGTGGCGGTGCAGACGACCGTGTACTCGCACGACGCCATCGAGCGCACCGCGCGCTACGCCTTTGAGCTCGCCCGCTCCCGGGACGCCCGGCACCTGACCAGCGTCACCAAGTCCAACGCCAGCCCGCATGCCAGCGTGCTGTGGGACGAGGTGGTCGCCTCCGTGGCCGCGGAGTTCCCCGATGTCTCGTGGCGGTCGATGTTGGTGGACGCGGCTGCGGCGCGGATCGTCCTCGCGCCCCAGGAGTTCGATGTCATCGTCGCCTCCAACCTGCACGGCGACATCCTCTCGGACCTGACCGGAGCGTTGGCCGGGAGCCTCGGCATGGCCCCGAGCGCCAACCTCAGCCTCGATCGCTCGCGCCCATCGATGTTCGAGCCGGTCCACGGTTCGGCCTTCGATCTCGTCGGCCAGGGCCGGGCCAATCCGATCGGGATGGTCCTGTCCGCCGCGCTCATGCTCGACGACCTCGGACTGCTCCAGAGCGGCGACCGCGTGCGCGCCGCCGTCGCGTCGGTGTGCGCCGCGGGCGTGCTGACCGCCGACGTGGGTGGAAACGCGACCACCGACGAGGTGGCCGAGGCAATCGTTCGAGGCTTATAGTTCGACGTCAAGGGGATCGCGTCATCCAGGTCGCGGCACCCCTCACATAGCGCTCCGCTCCGTGAACTGGGAGGTCACGTAATGAAGGCGCAGATCCTGATGCCGCGGGCGTTGTCGTGCTTGATTACCGCTGCCACGGCGTTCGCGCTTGCCGGACTGGCGATCACCGCGGAGGCAGGCGCCGCCACCCCGGCGTGGACGGCCACGTCGGCTCCCGGAGGGCCGGGGGCGACCTCCTACCTGGACCTCGGGCGCAAGGACTGCCTGGGCTCGGCCACCACCAACGGCTCGCGCGTGTGGTTCACCGTCGCCGACGGGGTGCTGTCTGACACCTACAGCCCGACGACAGACAACTCCAACCTCAGCACGCTGCAGTACCTCGTCACCGACGGCCACAGCTTCACCGACCTGCAGACGCGCGACATGACCTACGCCGCGCGGGCGACGGACGAGACGGGCATGAGCTGCGAGATCGCCGCCACCGCCCGCAGTGGCCGGTACCGGATAGTCACCGACTACCTCACCGACGCGGCGCGCAACAGCGTCGTCATGCACACGCGCTTTGTCCCGCTGGTGCCGGCCGCACGCGCCTACCGAATCTACGTGCGCTACGACGCGATGATCAACGGCGCCGCGGGCGGCGGGACGACCAACGGCGGCGCCAACTCGGCGACGATCACGCCCGGCTCACAGCGCGGCGCAAACGCGCTGGTGTCGTACGCGACGCTCGCCCGTTCCAGCCAGACCCAGCGCGACTACGAGGTGCCGGTGTACGGGGCTCTCACCGCAGATCACGCCTATCCCGAGTCGTCGAGCGGTTTCGCGGGCACGGCCAGCGACGGTTTGACCCAGCTCGACGCGCAGGACCAGCTCGGGCCCACCTATCGCGATGCCGATAGCGGCAACGTCGTGCAGACCGCGGAGATCGATCCCGCCCACGACCGCTCGTTCACGCTCGCGCTCGGCTACGGCCAGACGCAGGCCTCGGCCGTGCAGGCGGCCGACGCCAGC
>DASXCN010000046.1:0-8516 GCA_036491155.1 Solirubrobacteraceae bacterium
CCCGCGGGGGCAGCACCACGTCGGACCAGGTCAGGCCACCGTCGGTGGTGCGCAGCACCGGATAGGTGGAGCTCGAGTCGACCAGGAGCTCCGAGCGCGCTGACAGAGCCACGAGCGTCGCCTGGCCGCAGGCCTGTGTGACGGCCCTACACGGCGCCAGCGTCCGCGTGGGGGTCGGCGGCGGCGCCATCCGTCGGCTCCTCGCCCTTGAACCGCAGCGCGACATACGGCCGCAGCACGGGCACGATCAGCACGGGCACCATCAGCGGCAGCAGCAGAAGATGCAGCCAGTCCCACGCGGTGTTGCCGGTGAAGCCGGTCCACCGCCAGGGGGCGAGATAGCCCACCAGCACCAGTGTCACGAACACGGTCAGCCCCACGGCCAGCATCCCGGTGTGCCGGCGCTCCCAGCCGGCGCGCAGCTCCACCAACAACGGGATCAGCGCCACCGCCAGCGGCAGAGCAGCGAGATTGAGCCAGTCCCACAACGTGTTGCCGGTGAAGCCCGTCCACCCCCACGGTATGAGGTAGCCCGCCAGGACAAGACACGCAAAGGTCAATAGCCCTACGCCCACGCCGGTCGCCACCGCCCCGCTCATCTGCGGGCGATGGCGCAGCCACAGCGGCAGCACCACGGCCGCGAGCGGCAACAGGAGGAGATTCAGCCAGTCCCACAGCGTCGCGGTGGCGCCGCTCACCCCCACCCAGCGCCAATGCTCGCCGTAGCCGCCGATGACGACGAGCACGACCACGATGGCCAGCGCCACCCCGACGGCCGAGCCCGCCGTGCGACGGCGGTCGCCGGTGGAGGCGGACCGCTCCTCTGACATCCCCAGGCCCCCACGATGGCTACCACTCGCGTCCGCGCTCTGAAGTTCGGGTCCCGAACGATTCGCTGCAGCGTCGTCAGACGCTTGGTCTTCCATGCTCTGAATCCTAAATCGAGCTGATCGCGAGCGGACCGTGGTCCACACGTCCCGGCCCGACACGGCAGCAGGCACCCGCACACGGGCCGCGGCGTGGGCTACCGTTCGGCCGAGTGAGCGACTGGGACCCCAACAACCCGCCGGACCTCGCCCCCGCGCTGCCCCCGCGCGAGGCGATCGCCGACGTGCGGGTCCGCGCACCGACACGCGGCAACCGCCGGCTGGAGCGCTTCCTCGAAGCCGTCAACACCGACGACCAACTCAAGGCCTGGTGGCACGTCTCCGCGATCAACGCCACCCGGCGGCTGGGGATGAGCGATCACTCTTGGGTCCACATCCAGATCGTGCTCAACATCGGCTTGCGCCTGTCCAGGCTGCTCTTTCGGCGCGGGGTGGTCCCCAGCGTGGTGGCCGACTTCGCCATGACCGAGCGCGACGCCGAAGTGGTGGTGGCGGCGGGCTGCCTCATGCACTGCGTCGGCATGTCGATCCACCGACGCGACCACGAGCGCTACAGCCTGTTCCTCACCGCCGACAAGCTGCCCTCGCTACTGAAGGACGTCTATGAGGAGCCCGAGCGCTCGGTCATCGTGGCCGAGACGCTGCACGCCATCATCGGCCACCGGTCAGACGGCGCCCCGTTCACCGTCGAGGCGGGCATCGTCCGCGTCGCCGACGCGCTCGACATGGCCCGTGGCCGTTCGCGCATCCCGTTCGAGGCCGGCCAGCAGAACATCCACTCGATCTCCGCCGCCGCGATCGATGAGGTGAAGATCAGCCCCGGGCTTGACCGTGCCGTCCGCGTCGAGATCGCGATGTCCAACAGCGCCGGCATCTTCCAGGTCGACGAGCTCTTGGCCGAAAAGCTCCGCGGGTCCGGCCTCGAACAGCACATCGAGGTCATCGCGCGCATCGACGCCGAGCACGAGCAGCGGCTTATGCAGGTGTTCAAGCTCTAGCGCCGCCCGAGCGGCCGCTCCTCACCGAGAACCGCGCTCACGCCGTGAGCGCTTCGAGCAGCACGCCCTCGCGGATGCCACCCCGGCCGACCTTGATCGCCCCCTCGAGCAGGCGGGCGGCGCCCTGGAGGATGAGCAGGCCGGCGGGCAGCAGCCGGGCCCGTTCGGGATCGATGAAGAAGCGTTCGGCCACCACGGTGGCCGAACCGTCGGTCAATACGGCGAGCGCCCGTTCCAGCGACAGCGCATCGAGCACCGGCCCGGCGACGCGGCCCAGCGAGGTGGCGCTGCCTCCAACCGCGACGACGACCTCGGGGCACGGCGGGGCCAGGCCGGCCAGCGCGGCGGCGACCTCCTGGCGCGCGGACTCCAGTTCCTTTGGCGACGGCGGGTCACCGTGCAGACAGTGGTCGGTGAGCGCGCCGGAGCCGATCGGGACCGACGCCCACCATTCCACGCGGTCGGGCGCCGCACCGACGACGACCTCGCAGGACCCGCCCCCGACGTCCACCACCCCGAGCCGGTGGCACCGGGCCGCGGTCTCGGGCTCCAGCATCGCCGCTGCGCCCCGGAAGGCCAGCCGGGCCTCGTCCTCGCCGGACACGATCTCCACCGCCAGGCCGGTCCCGGCGGCGATCGCCTCCACCAGGACCGCGCCGTTGGCGGCGGTGCGTATGGCGGCGGTGGCCACCCCCCGGATCTTGCCGGCGCCGCACTCACGCGCCACGGCCAACTGGCCCAGCACGACGGCGACGACCTCCTCGATCTTGTCGGCTCCGATCGCACCCGAGGCGGCCAGCCCCTTGCCGATCCGGGTGAAGGCGCGCTCCTGGCGGACCTCGACCAGCGCACCGTCGACGTAGTCGGCCACGAGCAGGCGGGTGGTGTTGGAGCCGATGTCGATGCAGGCGGCGCGCACGCCCACGGGACTGTGCACTACACGAGCGTCTTGCCGCGCGGAAGTGCCGCCTCTTCGGGCGCAACGTCGACGGCGGGCCGCGGCTCGCGCCGGGGCGCGCGCGCCTTGCGGAACGCGAACGGCACCGCGACGGCGAACAGCAGCGAGCCCACGGCGGCCACGCCCAGGGCCGCCCGCGCGGACGCGAACTGGGCGATCAGGCCGCCGGCGAGAATGCCGATGCCGGGGGCCAGCATCGACATCGAGTCGGCCAGGCTCATCACCAGCGCCATCCACCGGTCCGGCGTGCGCTCCTGGATGGCGGTGCGCCACGCCACCCATTCCACGCTGTTGCCGGCGCCGGCCACCGCCGCGCCGCACAGCGCGACCAGCAGAGTGGGTGCGAATGTCATGACCGTGAAGCCCAGCGCCAGCGCGATGGCGGAGCCCGCGATGAGAAGCACGGCCGTCTGTCGCCGGAAGCGGGCGTAGACGAAGCTGCCGGCCACCGCACCAGCACCCCACACTCCGAGGAGTAGGCCGTAGCCGTCAGCGCCGGCGTGCAACGTGCGCTGCGCGTAGACCACCTCGACCGGGATGGTGATGGTGAACACGCACAGGGCGATCGCCTGGATGACCATCAGGCGCGCCAGCACGGCGTCGGAGCGCACGTGAGCCAGGCCATGCCCCAGACGGCTCAGCGCCGAGCCGGGCTCGGGCTTGGCGCCGGGGAGTGCGGTGATGGCCAGCAGGCAGGCGAGCGTGGCAAACAGCGCGCAGTTGACGAGCAATGCGGCGACCGTGCCACCGACAGCCACTACGGCGCCACCGATCACGGGCCCGGCCATGTACCCCCCTGAAAAGCCGAAACTGGCCAGGGCGTTGCCCTCTTGCAGGAGGTCCCGGGGACGGAGGATCTCGATGCGCGCGGCGGTGGCCAGCGATCGAGCGGTCGCCGCGATCGCGCTATCGGCGAGGGCCAGCACCAGCACCGGGATGAGCAGGAAGTCGTGGGCGAGGAGGGCCAGCGCGCCGAACAGCAGGCTCTCCACGAGGTAGAGGGCGGGCAGCACGATGCGCAACGAGCCGCGGTCCAGCCGGGCGACCAGCGGCGGCGCCAGCAGGGCAGGAAGGAATTGGGAGCACAGGAAGAACGCCGCGGAGCCCAGGGCACTCCCGGTCTGCCTGTAGACAAGGAGCGCCAGCGCCAGCGTGCCCACCGACCATGCGAGCTCATTGAGCACATAGGCCGCCAGCAGCCGACGGAACGCGGCAATACGCAGACACCTAATCACGCCAAAAACCCCTGCAAATCAGGCGACGCTGCACCGCAATCCCATTCCTCGTGGGCGCCGACGGCGCCCTGATCCTGGCGGCCGATCCCGCGACAGCCACCCACTGATGATATGTCACCACGGCGCCGAGGACTCACACGCGGAGCCCGCGGGGCTGTCATGCTCCGGAGCAGATCATGGCGATGCGCGCGCGCTCCTGGCACCGGAGCCACACCTTCCACCACTCCGAGTTCCCGCTCGAGCGACTGGCGGCTGAGCGCGGACATACGGTCTCGGTATGCCTCCCGGCGCGCGACGAGGAACGCACGATCGGGGCGATCGTCACTTCGCTGACACCGCTGCGCGAGCGCGGAATCATTGATCAGATCGTCGTGGTCGATGCCTCCTCCGACGACACTGCCCGAATCGCGCGCGAGCTCGGTGCCGAGGTCCACAACCAGAACGAACTGCGGCCGGAGATGGGCCCGGTGCTGGGCAAGGGCGACGCGATGTGGCGGTCGCTGGCCGTCCTCACGGGCGATGTGATCGTCTTCCTTGACGCGGACTCCGAGCATTTTGGGGCTCATTTCGCGTGCGGCCTCCTGGGTCCTCTCCTGTGCGACACCAGGATCTCGTTCGTCAAGGGCCTGTACCGGCGACCGTTCCGCGTCGGAGAGATGACCCTGCCTGACGGCGGCGGCCGCGTCACCGAGCTCACCGCCCGCCCGCTGCTCAACCTCTTCTACCCCGACCTGGCGGGGATCGCGCAGCCGCTGGCCGGCGAGGTGGCAGCCCGTCGCGAGCTGCTGGAGTCGCTGCCGTTCGTGACCGGCTACGGGGTCGACATCGCCCTCTTGGTTGACGCGTATGAGGTCGTCGGGCTCGAGGGGCTCGCGCAGGTGGACCTCGATGTCCGCCAGAACGCCCACCAATCGCTGCGCGACCTCGGCCCGATGGCCTTCGCCGTGCTGCGGGCTTTGGCCTCGCGATTGGAACGTGACGGCCGCCTCAGCGGACCGCTCCCCACGACGTTCATGACGCCGGGCGACGACGAGCTGCCGGCCTCGGTCGCCAATCAGGTGGAGCGCCCGCCGGTGGCCACGCTGCGCGCCGCCGCCTGACGCGCCCGGCGCCGCTATCTGAAAGCGTCGCGAGCGGCCTTCCCGCCCGCGGCCATCTGCTCGAAGTAGCCGTAGGTCCCCCGCTCGCGCAGCTCGCGGGCCGCGCCAATCCAGCTGCCGATGGCCGCGAAGGCCAGCCCACCCCCCACCGAGATACGAGCGACGCCGAGCTTGCCGAGCTCGGGCACGGTCGGCGCCCCCGGGCGGGCCAGGACGTTGACGGGCCGATCGACCGAGGAGACGATCGCCGCGACGGTCTCGCCGTCGGCGGGCCCGGGCGCGAACAGCACGTCGGCGCCCACCTCCTGGTAGGCCTGCAGCCGGCCGATGATCTCGTCGCGATCGGGCTCGCGCTCACGCAGGAAGCCCTCGGCGCGCCCGGTGACCACGAGTGGCGCGCCCGGCGCCGCGTGCGCCACCTCGACGGCGGCACGCACGCGCTCGATCGCCGCGTCGCGCGGGTAGATGCTCTTGGTGTTGGGGTCATAGTCCTCGACCGAGAACCCAGCCAGGCCGGCGGCCACCGCGCCCCGTGCCGTTTCCGCGACGCCGTCGGGGTCATCCCCGTAGCAATTCTCCAGGTCGGCGGAGACGGGCAGGTCCGTGGCTGCCACGAGCGCCGCGGCGTGAGCCAGCGCCTCGTCCCGGCTGACTCCGCCATCCACGCGCCCGAGCGTGGCGGCAAAGCCGCTGCTGGTGGTGGCCAGCGCCTCAAAGCCCAACCAGGCCATCAGCCGTGCCGAGCCGGCGTCCCAGGGGTTGGGCATCACCAGCGGGTCGCCGGCACGATGCAGTTCGAGAAAGCGGGCGGCCTTCGCCGCCTGATCGGTCACGCGGCCACCCGGGCAGCGAGCATGGCCCGGGCGCCCGCGGCGGACAGGCTCTCCGGGCCGCGGTGGGGATTGAGCAGGACGGTCATGATCTCCTCCAGGCGACGTCGAAAGAAGTGATGGCCCTCGTCGGGGTCGACGAAGATGCGGCACGCGGGCAGGGAGACAGCCAGTTGCAGCGCGTGCTCGATGGGGACGAGCGGGTCCCGGCCACCGTGCCACACCTGAACCTCGGGCTCCACGTCCTCGGGCCCGAACCCCCATCCGCGGGAGTAGGTCAGGTAGTCCTCGATCATCCCGCCAACACCATAAGCGGTCGCATTGAGGAAGCTCGTGCCGGCGGCTTCGCGCTCGCCCGCCTCGGCCAGCCGGGCGCGCTCGGCCGGCGCGGCATGCGCGGCGATGACCCGGTGCAGCACGGCTGGGTGGCGGTGCAACAGCGGCAGCGCCACGTCGCCCAGGCGCCGCGCCGTCCGGGGCATGGCCGCCAGGGCGGCGAGGGCGAGGCGGATGCGCAGCGGCATGCCCGGAGTCCGGTGCGGTGCGCATAGCGGCGACAGGGAGCTGCAGACCGCGGCGCGAATGACGCGGCCCTTGAGGGCGTGCGCGGCGGCCAGCGCGTAGGGGCCGCCGGCCGACACCCCGACGAGGAAGAAGCGCTCGATCGCCAGCGCGTCGACCAGCGCGGTGAGGTCGGCGGCGAACGCCGTGACGGTGCGGCCGCTGACAAGGTCAGAGCCGCCGAACCCGGGGCGGTTGACGGCGATGTGGCGCGCGTGCAGCCGCTGGGCCAGCGGACCGAGGTTGACCGTGTCCCGGAGCGGGCTGCCGATGGCGCCGTGACAGTAGATGACCGCGGCGCCGTCGGGAGGTCCGGTCTCCACGAACGTCAGGCGACGTCCATCGTCGAGGCGCAGCGCGCCGGGGCGGTTGATCTGGGCGGGGAGCATCCGCTGCGCAGGCGCCAAATGCCTGCTCAGGGTGTTGTACGACGTGACGCTCCGGAACTTGTTGCGTGTTTGTCAAGCCGGCGCAGAACGCGGTCCAGGGCGACAGCGAACGAGTCCGGGCGCTCGACCATGGGCACGTGGCCCGTCCAGTCGATCACCTCGAGCTCGGCGTCGGGGCGCTGCGCCACGATCTCGCCGGCGAGCCGGAACGGGACCGCGCGGTCCTGTCGGCCCCAGACCAGGCCGAGCGGGGCGGGCGTCTCGCGCAGCAACGGCTGCAGGTCGACCTGCGCGATCGTGCTGATGGCGGCGGCGATCCGCTGCGCCGGCGCCGAGGCCTCCACCATCATCCGCGCCTGGTCCGGGGACAGCGTCGCGCCGTCGGCGGCGGCGAAGGCCAGCAGGAGCCGGCGCCCCCAGGGACGGTCGCTGAGCGCTGCGAGCCGGCGCCGCGCGGCGAACAGGCCGTTGGCGCCCTGTCCGAGCAGCGCGCCCGGGAGTGGCGGCCGGCGACGCTGCAGGCCCGCGGGGGCGACGAGGACGAGCCGCCGGACGAGGTTGGGGCGGTGCGCCGCCAAGGTCAGGGCGACGGCGCCGCCCAGCGAGTGCCCCACCAGATCAAATGGAGCGGTGACGTGGTGGGCCGCTAGCCCGCGGGCGAGCCGGCCGGTGACCTCAGCGAGGTCAAACCCGTCGCCGACGGGAGCTGACTCGCCGAACCCCGGGAGGTCGAGCGTGACCACGCGCCGGCCGTGCGACAGTGGCCCGGTGACGAGACTCCAGATCTGCTGCGTGGTGCCCAAACCGTGCAGGAGCACGAGCGGCTCGCCCTCGCCGGTCTCGTTGACCGCGACCAGAGGGCGCCGGCTCCGGTGGCGTAGGCTGGATGGATGAGCACTCAAGCAGGTGCATTGTCCCTGGGCGCGGAGGGCGCCGACGACGGGTCGTTCAAGCGGCAGGACTCGACCTTCCGGCGCTGGGTGTCGGATGACGGCTCCACCCCCTTCCCTGTAGCGACCGGGCGTTATCACCTGTACGTGGCGCGGGCATGCCCGTGGGCGCACCGCACGATGATCGGGCGACTGCTCATGGGGCTCGAGGACGTCATCTCGCTCTCGTTCGTGCACCCCCTTCGCGACGAGCGCGGCTGGGCCTTCCCCGGCGACGGCTTCGAGGACCCGGTAAACGGCTTCTCGTTCCTGTCACAGGCCTATGACGCCACGGATCCGGCCTACGAGGCGCGGGTGAGCGTCCCGGTGCTCTGGGATCGCGAGCGCGGGACGATCGTCAACAACGAGTCCGCCGACATCCTGCGGATGCTCTCGACCGTCTTCGCCCCGCTGGCCTCGCACCCGGTGGTGTTGGTGCCGGATCGGCTGCGCCCGGAGATCGACGCTCTGAACCGGCAGGTCTACGACACGGTCAACAACGCCGTGTACAAGGCCGGCTTCTCGCGCCGCCAGGACGTGTACGAGTCCGAGGTTTCGTCCCTGTTCGCGACGCTGGACGAGTTGGATGCTCGTCTTGCCGATCGGCGCTTCTTGTTCGGAGATCAGCC
>DASXCN010000047.1:0-3163 GCA_036491155.1 Solirubrobacteraceae bacterium
GGAAGGCGTCGGGGCCACCAGTATGATCGCCCTGGGATGGTGGCTAAAATCGCGCGCTTCTTGGCGCCGATCGCACTCGCTGCGGTAGGGGTCGGGGTCTACCTCATCGTGCATTCAACGCTCATGCACCAGACCACGACCATCACGCGCACCTCGTCCACAGTGGCCACCGGCCCCAAGCACAAGGCGCACCGTCATCGCCGCGTGCCGAGGTTCTACACCGTCAAATCCGGCGACACGCTGAGCGGGATTGCCTCGCGCACCGGCGTCTCGGTGGTGCGGCTGACCGAGCTGAACCGCTCCCTCGCCGATGCTCCCAACAGCCTGCAAGCCGGGCAACGGCTGAGGCTGAGGCGTTGAGCCATCGCAGACGTGCGCGACTGATCGCGACGGTGGCATGCGCGGTGGGACTGGGGAGCGCGGCCCCGGCCGTCGCCGAGAGCCCGTCCGCACCGGCCCCGCCTGCTCTGTCGGCGAGCGCGGCGGCACTGTACGCGCCCGCCACCCACCAGTTGCTCTACGGCGTCAACGCCCACAAGCGGGTCGCGATCGCCTCGACCACCAAGCTGATGACGGCGCTGATCGTGCTCCAGCACGTGCACAAGCTCTCGACCGTCTTTACCCAGAACGACTACATGGCGGCGGCGGCCGACTCCCAGATCGACCTCGAGCCCGGCGAGCGGATGAGCGTCCACGATCTCCTCCTGGCGCTGATGCTGCCGTCCGCCGACGATGCCGCCGAGGACCTGGCCTACAACGTCGGCCACGGCTCAGTCGCGCGCTTCGTCGGGATGATGAACGCCGAGGCCCGCAGGCTCGGCCTGCGCCACACGCATTACACGACCCCGATCGGGCTCGACACGCCGGGCAACTACTCCACGGCGGCAGATCTGGTCAAGCTGGCCGACTACGACCTGACCCACAGCGCGTATTTCGCCCGTATCGTCGCGCTGCCGCGGGCGGCGCTGTACTCGGGCAGCCACGTGCGCGAGGTCACCAACCGCAACGACCTGGTGGGCCGCTACGCGTGGATCGACGGCGTCAAGACGGGGCACACGCTCGATGCCGGTTACGTCCTGGTCGCCGCCGGGCACAGAGAAGGAATGGCGCTGATCAGTGCCGTCCTCGGGACCGACTCAGAGACATCGCGGGACGCCAACACCCTGGCGCTCCTGGACTACGGGAACGACTTCCGGGTCTGGACGCCGGTGCGCAAGGGCCAGCTCATGGCCCGGCCCAGGGTCAAGGACCAGGCCAGCCTGCGTCCCGAGGTCACCGCGGCGGCGGGCTACAGCAGGATCCTGCCGCGCGCGGCCAACGTGCGCGTGAGGGTGGCTCTTCCGCACCAGCTGGTGGGCCCGCTGCCCGCTCAGGCGGTGGTGGGCACCGCCACGGTCACCGACGGCTCCAAGGTGCTGGCGCGCATCCCGCTCGTACTCGGTCAGAAGGTGCCCGCCGTGTCCGGCCTCACCCGGGCCGCGCGCTTCGTCACCCGGCCGCTCGCGCTGGTGGTCATCGCCGCCGCGGCGGCAGTCGCCGCGCTACTGCTGCGTAACGTACGTCGGCGTCGGCGCATCGATCGACGGGGTAGGGAACTGGAGGCGACATGATCATCACCGTCACGCTCAACGCCGCGATGGACAAGACGCTCGAGGTTCCCAGCTTCACCCCGGGGCGCCGGCACCGCACCGTCGATCAGAAGACGATGCCGGGCGGCAAGGGCGTCAACATCGCGCGCGCGATCAAGCGCCTGGGCCAGCCCGTGATCGCGACCGGCTTCGCGGGCGGGCCAACCGGCAGCCGCATCGTCGAGGCCCTCAACGACGAGTCGATCCTCAATGACTTCGTCC
Source organism: Solirubrobacteraceae bacterium (assembly GCA_036491155.1). Taxonomy (GTDB): domain Bacteria; phylum Actinomycetota; class Thermoleophilia; order Solirubrobacterales; family Solirubrobacteraceae; genus Palsa-465. The sequence continues at coordinate 1,851 of DASXCN010000047.1, forward strand.
GGATCTCCGACGAATCGCGCACCAACACCGCGGTGCTCGATCCCACCACCGGATTGCAGACCGAGATCAACGAGCGCGGGCCGGCGGTCTCGGTCGGAGAGCTCGAGCTGTTCCGCGAGAAGCTGCTGTACCTGGCCCAGGGCGCGAGCATCTGCGTGTTCGCCGGCAGCCTGCCGCGCGGGCTCGAAACCGACATCTACTTCTCGCTCATCCGCGAGGTCCGCCGGCTCGGCGTCACGACCATGATCGACACCGACGGCGAGCCGCTCCGGCTCTCCATGCGGGCCGAGCCCGACATCGTCTCGCCCAACGAGCTGGAGGCCGAGGAGCTGGTGGGGCACGAGTTCAACGACGCCGATGACCGGGCGCAGGCCGTGGTCGACATGACCCGCCTCGGAGCCCACGAGGCGATCATGACGGTCTCTGACGGGTGCTACGCGCGCATCTTCGAGTCCGGGTCGCCGGCTCTGTATCGGGTGCGGATCGCCGAACAGGAGGCCCGGTCGGCGGTGGGCTCAGGCGATGCCTTCCTGGCCGGATACGTGTGCGCGCGCTACAGCGACCGCGAGCCGGCGGAATGCCTGCGCTTCGGGGTGGCGTGCGGGGCGGAGTCGACGTTGCACTTCGGCGCCGGGATCCTCGACGCGGCGCGGGTCGACCGCCTCCTGGGCGAGGTGGAGTCCGAGCGCCTCCAGACCGCCGCCGAGATCGGCTGACGCGCCGGTCCGGGCGACTCCGCAACCTGCGTCTTTAATCGCTCTCCGGGCCCGTCCGGAGGGCGATTTGCCACTGCTAGCATCGCCCGGGAGAGGGCGGCCGCCACCGCCTCGCTCAATCGTCCGCCGCGAGTTTTAGGATGCGAAAATGGAAGTAGAGATCGGTCGCGGAAAGAAGGCTCGCCGCGCATACGGGTTCGACGACATCGCCATCGTCCCTTCGCGACGAACGCGTGACCCCGACGACGTCGACATCTCATGGACTCTGGGTCCCTACCGCTTCGAACTGCCGCTGCTGGCAGCCGCGCTGGACGGGGTCGTCTCGCCCGACACGGCCGGCCTGATCGGCAAGCTCGGCGGCATGGCGGTCCTCAACCTCGAGGGCATCTACTGTCGTTACGAGGACGCCGACGCCCAGCTGGAGCGGATCGCCACCTTCTCGCCCGACATCGCCACGCGCGAGATGCAGGACATCTACCGCGAGCCGGTCAAGCCGGAGTTGATCGCCAGGCGCATCGAGGAGATCAAGGCCCACGGCGTGGTCGCCGCGGCGTCGCTGACCCCGCAGCGGGTCCGCACGCACTATGAGACGGCGCT
>DASXCN010000048.1:0-11744 GCA_036491155.1 Solirubrobacteraceae bacterium
CTGGCTGCGCACGGCGGAGCGGCGCAGTTCGAGGATCGGCTCGTTGGCAAACGGGGACGGCATGGTGGGGGAGAGCGAGGTTAGAACGCCCGCCGGGGGTCCTCGTGTCGCGGCTACGGGCCGGGCGCCGCCGCCGGCGCCCCGGGGGTCACGGCAGCAGGCGGAAGCAGGGGATCTGGAGATCCTTGCGGATCGCCACCGGGACGTGCACGGCCACGCACGCGTCGCTATCGCCGGTCTGGAAGGTCCGCCAGCGCCCCCGCGTGTGGCGAAGCGCGGTCCACGCGCTCTTGCGAAACGTCCTGCAGCGTGCGCCCCATCCCTTGGCCGGCTTGTAGAACACCACGGCCCAGGACTTGTCGATGCTGGAGATGTAGGCGGCGCTGCATTGCCTGGGCGCTCCGGCACCCAGTGCGCCGCGCACGAGCGGGCCCTTGGCGGCCCCGCTGACGCCGACCCGGGCCAGTGCCGCGGTCGGCGCGGCGCAGATCAAGATGACGACGAGCGCCCACAGCCAACGCTTCATCACCCGCACCCTAGCCGGGTTCACGGACGTGCCCCAAAAATAAGCCCGCATACGGTGCACCAGACGAGGCACGTCGTCGGTGCCGGGGCGCGGACAGTTCGCAGTTCCCCGCCACGGTCGGTTGTATACTCTGCACAGATCGAGGGAGAGGGCATCGGGTGCGTGTGCAGCGCCCGGGCCGTGTCTTGAACCAGAGAGGGCGCCCGGTGTCCACTTCCAAGGGACGTGTCGCACGACGCTCGCCGCCTCGTGCCCCCATCGATGGCGACGCCGGCGCCACCGCGCCGTCGCCGGCGGCGCCACGGCTGCCGCCGCCCGCGCTGCCACGGCTGCCGCCGCTGGCCGAGTACGTCGGCAGCGTCCTGCGAGCGGACATCCTGAGCGGGCGCCAGCCGCCCGGTACGCGTCTGATCGAGGCAACGGTGATGGAACGCACCGGGGTCAGCCGCACGCCGGTGCGCGAAGGGCTGCGCATGCTCGAGGGCGAGGGCCTGGTGGTGACCCATCGCGGCCGCGGCACGTTTGTCACCTACCGGCTCACCCCCGACGAGGCCTTGCTCATCTACGACGTGCGCCTCCTGCTCGAGCCGCGCCTGACCGCGATGGCCGCCGAGCGCATGACGCCGGAGACGCTGGGACGGATCAAGGGCGTGCTGGGTCGCTTCGTCGACGCCATCGACGCGGCCGACCCCCGGGAAGCCGGCCAGCGCGACGCCGACCTGCACATGGCGATCTACGTGGCCAGCGGCAGCGCGCTGCTCAACGTGCTGCGCGGCTACTGGATGCGGCTGCAGCTCGAGCTGTCCGAGCGCGTGTACATCGAGGAGGTGCCGCGGAGGTTCGTCGCCGAGCACCGCAGCATCTTCGACGCGCTGCGTGACGGCGACGCGGCCCGGGCGCAGCAGAAGATGACGCTCCATATCGAGCATGGGCGTGCCGTGATCGTCAAGGCCCTGAAGGGCTGAAACCCCCGTAGCGGCGGGGCACGGGCGCCGTTTGGTCCGTGCGGCGACCGTCGAGTTTGCATGTCGATTCCGCGTTGTATACGCTGCACAGTCCTCGTCCGGGCCCCAGGAGAGGGAGCGTTCACATCGACGACGAGGCGCGCAGATGAGCCAGGTCACGCACTACCTCACGCTCGGGTTTCTCTGGCAGGGATTGCTGATCGCAATCGAGATCTCGGCGGCCGCGTTCTTCGCCGCGCTGCCGTTCGCGCTCGGTCTTGCCCTCATGCGCATGTCGCGCAACGCCGTGGTTCGCTGGCTGCCGGTTCCCTTCATCTGGGTCATGCGCGGGACGCCGATCCTGCTGCAGTTGCTGTTCTGGTACAACGCGCTCCCGGCCATCGGGATCCACACCAGCGCGATCGCCACCGCGATCATCGGTATGGCGCTCAACGAGATCGCCTTCATGGCCGAGATCATCCGCGGCGGCCTGCTCTCGGTGAAGCAAACCCAGCGCGACGCGGCGGCCGCCCTGGGGCTCAAGCGCTGGCAGGTGCTGCAGCGAGTGGTGCTCCCGCAGGCGCTGCGCACGATCGTGCCCGCGATGTCCAACGAGGCGATCATCATCGTCAAGAACACCTCGCTGGCGTCCGTGATCACCGTCGGCGAGCTGACCCTCCGCTCCGAGCAGCTCGCCGCCACCAACTTCAAGTACGTGCCTGTCTTCCTGGCGGCCGGCGTCCTGTACCTCCTGGCCACCAGCGTGATCGCCCTCGTGCAGGCGTGGCTGGAAGGACGGTTGAACCTCGAGCGACGCGCCCGGCATGAGGCGCGGGCGGCGTTGAGAGCCCGCGAGGCGGGGCTCATCGCCATCGCCCCGGCCACGCCTGCCGGCCCCACGGGCGACGCGCCGTCGCCCAACGGCCCGGCGCCCGCCGGCGGCGCGGCCGGCGCTGCCGCCGCCGACGCCGCTGGGTCCGGAGAGCAGCTCATCAGAGCCCTGCGGCCCTCCAAGGACGTGTACGGGCGCGACGGCGAGCCCTATGTCCAGATCGACGACGTCCACAAGTCGTTTCACGGCAACGAGGTGCTCAAGGGCGTCTCGCTCGACGTCGACCCCGGGCACGTGGTCTTCCTCATCGGGCCCAGCGGCTCGGGCAAGACGACGCTGCTGCGGACGATCAACCACCTGGAGACCGTCGACGGCGGCGAGATCCGCGTCGGCGGTGAGCACGTCGGCTACCGGGAGAGCGGCCACGGGTTGGCCCCGGTGCGCGATCCCGCGTCCGCGCGGGCCAAGGCCCGCATCGGCATGGTCTTCCAGCACTTCAACCTGTTTGACCACATGACGGTGCTGGAGAACGTGATGGAGGCGCCCGTCCGCGTCTACCGCCGCAAGTCCGACGAGGTCCGGCAGGAGGCGCGCGCCCTGCTGGCGTGGGCGGGCCTGGCCGAGCACGAAAATCACTTCCCGCACCAGCTCTCCGGTGGACAGCAGCAGCGGATCGCCATCATCCGGGCCGTCGCCACCCACCCGCGCCTGATGCTCTTCGACGAGCCGACCTCGGCGCTTGACCCCGAGTTGGTGGGCGAGGTGCTCCAGTTGATGCGGCGGCTGGCGGAGGCGGGGATGACGATGGTCGTCGTCAGCCACGAGATCGTGTTCGCCCGGGAATGGGCGGACCGGGTCGTGTTCATGGCCGACGGCTGCGTCGTGGAGCAGGGGACGCCTGACGAGCTGTTCCGCAATCCGCGCGAGGAGCGGACCAAGGCGTTCCTCAGGATGATCGACGCCCGCATGGCGGGCATCGCGCCGGAGCGCGACCAGGCGACCGAGGGAGCGGTCGAGGGATGACCAGACCGGGTGCACGGACAACGTCATCCGATGAACCCAGAGGAGGAGAAGAGGTATGAGCAGCTTTGCCACGCGGGTGCGCCTCGGTGCACTGGCCGCGGCCACCGTCGTCCTCGTCGCCGCCTGCGGAAGCAGCGGCTCCGGGAGTTCCAGCTCCAGCGCCGCGCCGGCGGCAAACACCAGCGCAGCGTCGGGCACCGGCACCAGCACCGCGGCGCCCGCCGCCAGCGGCAAGACATACGTGCTGGCCACCTCGGCGGACTTCCCGCCGTTCAGCTCGCGCTCCGCCGATAACCCCAACGACATCGTCGGGTTCGAACCGGACATGATGAAGGCGGTCATGGCCCACCTCGGCCTCAAGTACAAGTGGGTCACCAGCGACTTCAACGGCCTCATCCCCGCCGTCCAGAGCGGGCGGTCTGATGCAGTGGTCTCCGACGTCTACGACACAGCCGAGCGCCGGAAGGTGGTGGACTTCGTGGACTACCTCAAGACCGGGCTGTCGGTGATGGTCACCAGCGCCAACGCCTCCAAGGTCCACTCGTTCATGGATCTCTGCGGCCAGACGATGGGGGTCCTCACCGGATCGGCGCCCGAGCTCCAGCCCGCTCAGCAGGCGAGCAACGCGTGCAAGAAGGCAGGCAAGCCGGCGATCAGCATCAAGTCCTTCCCGGCGGTCGCTCAGGAGGTGCCGGCGCTGACTAACGGCACGCTGTACGCGATGTTCGAGGACACGATCACCGAGGGCCTGATCGCCCACAAGGACTCAGGCGCGCTGAAGGTCGTCTTCTCGGACCCGGCGGCGGACACCAACATCGGGATCGCGGTCAAGAAGGGCAGCCCGTTCGAGGCCCAGCTCAAAAGCGGACTGAAGTGGTACTTCGGAACGGCCCAGTACAAGGCCAACGCCAAGCAGCAGGGCTTCCCGACCTCCGCGCTGCTGAGCACGCCCTAGTCAGTGTGAGCCGGGCGCCCGTCCTGCGGGGCGGGCGCCCGGGCGGTCACACCAGACCGGCCGCCGGGGCACCGCGGGCAGCCACACGCTCCCGCGCCGGCGGGGCGGGCGGGCGTCGCGCCCGTCAGCGCGGGATGTTCCAGAACAGCTGCTTGCCCGTGCGGTCGAGCGTGAAGGTCGCGGTGCTCCTGCGCGTCAGCGGGTCAGACCCGTGCGTGTAGTGCACCCGCATCCGCGTGAACACTCGCAGGCCCAATGTCGTGCGCGGGCGAAACAGGGTGATGGTCACCGGGTGCTGGGTGAACCGGCCCGCCGCGCAGAAGGGCTCGCAGTTGTTGATCCAGTCATCGCCGCTGCCCTGCGCGGCGCTGGCGGTCCATGAGCTCCACTTGAGCTTGCCGGCCTTGGGGTGGCGCCCGCCCGTCCCGGGCCCGGCCAAAAAGCCGGTGCCGTCGCCGGTGTAGACGATCTGCTTGGGGCGCACAAGCACGTTCTTGCCGGGCGTGACCGTCCCGCCGTCGGCCAGCGCGCCGGGCAGAGCGGCGGCGCTCGCCGCCGAGGCCAGCACCAGCGCGCCGAGGAGGGCCGGCAACGAAGTGATGAGCCGCATCACGCCGACCAACATATCGGCTTCAGGGCGCCGCGAGCAGCTGCTCGACCGGCACGCCCCGCGCCGCCTCGGCCAGGAAGCTCTCGTTGGACGTGTTCTCCAACAGCCGCCGGACCAGGTAGGCCATCCCGGCCACGAGATCGCCGACGGGGCAGTAGGTGCGCACTCTGAAGCCACGCGTCGCCAGGGCGTGCTGGAGCTCGTCGCCCAGCCCGCGCAGCACCTGGAGCTCGAGGTCGCGGTCATCGCCGCCGGACACGCGGTTGCAGGCGATGGCGTGGGCGACCGAGCGCAGGTTGTGCGAGGCGACCGCCACCCGCAGGGCGGGCCGGGCCGCCAACAGCGCGCGGGTGAGGGCCTCGAAGTTGCGGTCGCACTCGGCCTTGTCCTGGAAGACGGGCACGTCCCAGCCGTGCTGGCGGGCCTGGACGAGCTCGTGGTCCCAGTAGGCGCCCTTGACCAGGCGTACCGTCAGAGGCGGCTGGCGGGGGGTGTCGCGCGCCCAGGCGATGACGCGCTGGGCCTGGTCGGGCGAGTCGCGCAGATAGGCCTGGAGCACGAGCCCGGCCGACGGGCCGGCGCGGAACTCCTCCTCGTCGAGCAGGTCGAGCACGAGGTCCAGCACCGCCTCGCGCGAGTCCAGGGACTCCATGTCGATGTGCAGGTGTGCGCCGGCCGCGTGAGCGGCGCGCAGCAGGGGGCGCAGGCGGCGGGCGGCGTCGCGCTGGCCGCGCTCGGGAGCGTCGGGGCGCAGCAGCGGCGTGAGCGCGGACACCTTCACGCACACGTTGGCGCGGGGCAGAGAGCCGATGCCGTCGGCCTCGAGCATCGCCCGCTCCGGCCATGCGCGCGTGGCCGCCGACAGCTGCTCGATCGCCTCCAAGCAGCGGGCGGCGTAGTGATCGGCCTCAGGCTCGGTGACCGTGGCCTCGCCCAGCAGGTCCACGGAGCTGGCCACGCCCCGCTCCCACAGCTTGCGCAGGGTTCCCAGGGCGGCGGTGGGGGACTCGCCGACGATGAAGCGATGGGCGAGGTGGCGCACCCCGCCGGCCGCCGCGGCGCCCAGGGCGGCGCGCCCGGCGCGGGTGCCGGACATCTTCATCGCCACCGACAGGGGCGGCGGGGTCTCGGGCACCTCCTCCAGAAAGCCGATGAGATGCCGGGCGAGATCATCGAGCGACCGGCACGCCGGGACGACGTCGACGAAGCGAAACAACGCGGCGCGCAGCTCCCGATCGCTCGAGGCCATGTCCATGGCACGGGCGTCCAGCGCCTTGAGCGGCTGGCGCGAGGCGGTCGGGAGGGCGGCCGCGAGCTCCTCGCCGATCTGGCGCACGGCGGACTCCAACTCGACCCCGCCCGCCCCGTCCGCCGAACGCACCCGATCTACCTCGCTCATGCCGTCACCTCTCCGGCCGGCACGGGATCAGGCACGGGCGTGGCCAGCGTGCGGCGCTCGATCTCCTCCCAGCTGACGTCGCGGGCGCGCTGCGCCGCCTCAGCCGCGCCGCCGCCGTTGAGGCCGAACAGGCGCTTGCGCCACAACAGCCAGACCACCACGGCGAGGTTGATGAGGAAGCCGGCAACCTTGAGCACCGTGCCCTCGTGGATGATCTCGTAGATCTCCAGCGGCAGCAGGAGGGTGGTGGCGATGAAGGTGAGGTACTCGGCCCACCGCTTGGCGTACCACAGCCCCACCGCCTCGACGCCCTCGAGGATCCCGTAGCCCAGCAGTGCCGCGCCGACCTCGTGCAGGGTGCCCGACCGCAGCGAGAACAGGCGGTCGAGGTCGCGCAGGATCCCGACGTGGCCCGAGGTCTGCACGGGCCCGCCGGCCACCCCGCCCTGCAACGCGGTGAGGATGCGGTAGTAGGCATCGTGCAGCGTGGCCCGGTGGCTGGCGAAGAGCAGGACGCCGAAGCCCAACAGGACCAGCACCACGAAGTGGATCACCCGGTCGATGGCGATGAGCCGCAGGACGATCTTGTCGTGCAGGGCCTTGCCCCGGGCCGGCACGACGATCTCACCGCGGTCGGGAGGGTGGGCGCGGGCCGGGCGGTCAGGCAGCCGGAGCGGGACCCAGGTGTCGCAGCGCAGGCAGCGATGCCACCGGACATCTCCGTGGTCCTGCACCACCAGGGCGTCCTGCGGGCGCGCCGGGCCGGCGTCGCGTCCCACGAGCACATGCCCGGACACCCCGCAGGTGATGAGCTCCCAGTCGAGGTGGCGCCGGCGGCGCGGGTGCTGGGTTCCGGGTGGGTGCGGAGGCCGAGCCATCAGCCCAGGATGTTGACGGCTCGCGCGACGACGAGGCCGACCGTCACCAGTGCCGTCGTCGCCTGCCCGGCCATCAGCGCCTTGGCCATCGGGGTGAGCGGCATCGTGTCGGTGGGGCTGAAGGCCGTCGCATTGGTGAACGACGTATAGAGATAGTCGATGAGCGTGGGATGCCACCCGCGCGGTGCGAACTCGCGCTCGGTCATCTGGACGAACAGGAAATCGGGATGGGGCTTGCGCTTGCGATGCCGCGCCGTCGGCCCGCCGCCGTCCAATTGCCAGTACCAGACCCCGAACAGCAGCACGTTTGTCACCCACAGCACGATTCCCGAGCCGATGAGCGCCTGACCATCTGCCTTGCCGCCCTTGAGCAAGTAGTGGCAGAGCAGGATGAGCGCGTAGGAGTTGGTGACGGTCACGACGGCGATGAGCGTGAGCGCCAGGCGCCGGCGCAGCAGGCTGTCGCGCATGCGGGGGTGCGGCGACGCCATCGTGAGGCCCACCAGCGCCAGCGCCTCCACCCCCGGGAGCAGCCAGTTGGGCCCAAGCGTCACCTTGTCGGACAACGACAGGTCCAGGAGGATCGCCACGCCGATGACCAGCTGCCCGCCCCAGTAGGGGTCATATCGCGTGACGGCGGCGACGAGATCCTCGTCGGCGACGTGCACGTCCTTATCGACGCTGCGAACGTCGTCATCGAGTCCATGGTGCGGATCGCTGGGCACGACGGGATACTGGCACGCACGAAGGCGCCCAGCGGGAGGATCTGACCGCGCGATGGCCGAACATGAGTCGGATGCGCACCTCACTCGCCGGCGCCGCGGTCCTGGCCGCCGCCGCCCTCTCGGCGTGCGGCGGCAGCGGTGGCGGGCAGGGCACCCGGGCCTCGAACCAGTCGACGCCAGCTGCCGCGACCGGCACTCAGGCGACGACGGGCCAGAGCTCGGCCACCGGCACCCAAACGGCCACCGGCACCCAGACCGCGACCCAGGGCGCGACGGCAAGCCAGACCGGGACCTCCACCGCCAACAGCGGGGGGGCCTCGATCACGGGCCACTTCTCGGACAACTGCAGGGCGGCCGGACTCGCCCTGTCCTACCTCGGCGGGCAGGGCGCGACCGGACACGGCGAGCTGGGCTTCGCGCTCAAGAACACCGGGTCGAGCGCGTGCATCACCGCCGGCTACCCCGGGATCCAGTTCCTCGCCCAGGATGGCTCGCCGTTGCCGACCACCCCGCAGCACACCACCGACGATTTCTTCGGCCACCTCCCACTGGGGAACGTGACACTCCAGCCTGGGCAGACGGCGTCGTTCCGCCTCGGGGTATCCCACGGCGGGGGCTCGAGCGCCTCCTGCAGCACCGCCGCCGGCCTCCAGGTGATCGCGCCCAACGACACGGCCACGCTCAAGGTCCAGATCCCCAACGGCGCGTCAGAGTGTGGGACCACCACGGTCTCGCCGGTGCAGCCGGGCACCTCGGCCTACCAGTGATCGTGTGAGCGAGCCGGCGGGCGCCGGCGGCTAGCGCATCGGGGCGGCCAGCCACGTGGGGCCCTCGGCGAGCATCCGCGTGATCTCGGCAGCGGGGACCGGCCGCGAGAAGTGAAAGCCCTGCACGAGGTCGCAGCCCAGGCGAGCCAGCTCGGCTACCTGCAGCTCGGTTTCGGCGCCCTCGCCGACCACCCGCAGCGACAGCGCCCGCGACATGGCCACGATCGCCTCGGTGACGGCGCTGTCGCGCGGCTCGGTGCCCAGGCCGTCGACGAAGGAGCGGTCGACCTTGAGCGCGTCGAGCGGGAGCCGCGTGAGGTAGGACAGCGATGAGTACCCGGTGCCGAAGTCGTCGAGGACGAGCCGCACCCCGAGCGCCTTGAGCGCCGTCAATGTCTCATACAGCTGCTCGTTGTCTGAGACGAGCATGCTCTCGGTCAGCTCGAGAGCCAGGATCGACGGGTCCAGGCCCGAGACGCGCAGGGCGGTGGCGACGGTATCGGCCAGTGCTCGGTTGGCCACCTGCGCGGCGGACAGGTTGACGCTCATCGTCAACGGTGCCGCGTCCGGTCGCGCACGGCACCACTGGGCCGCCTGGCGGCACGCGTGCTCGAGCACCCAGCGGCCGATGGGCTCGATCAGCCCGTTCTCCTCGGCGACGGGGATGAAGTCGACGGGGGAGATGCGCCCGCGCTCGGGGTGCTCCCAGCGCACGAGGGCCTCCACGGACACCATCGTGCGATCGCGCAGGGAGACGAGCGGCTGATAGTGCAGGACCAGCTCGTCGCGCTCCAGCGCCCGGCGCAGGTCGTTCTCGACGCGCAACCGCAACAGTGCCCGTCCGCGCAGCGCCTCGTCGAAGAGCTCGTAGCGCGCCCGCCCCCGCTCCTTGGCGCGGTGCATGGCGGCGTCGGCGTCGCGCAGCAGATCCTCGGCGCGCTCCCCGCCCTGGGCCAGCGCGATGCCGATGCTGGTGGTGACGAAGTGCTCGTCGCCGTCGAGCACGAACGGGCGGGTGAACACGCCCGCGATGCGCTCGGCCATGTCGATCGCGTCCTGCTCGCCGGCGATGTCCTCGAGCAGGATCCCGAACTCGTCGCCCCCGAAGCGCGCCACCGTGTCCGACGAGCGCACCACCTGGCGCAGGCGCGGAGCCGCGGCGGCCAGCAGCTCGTCCCCGGCGCGGTGGCCGAGGCTCTCGTTGACGAGGTTGAAGCGGTCGAGGTCGAGCGCCAGCACCGCGGTCAGCGTGTCGGGGCGGCGCCGCTGGCGCTCGGTGGCCTGGCCCAGGCGGTCCAGGAACAGGAGTCGGTTGGGCAGACCGGTGAGGGGGTCGTGCAGCGCGCGGTGGCGGATGTCGTCGTCGGTGAGCTGGCGCTCCATCACGTCGCCCAGGACGTTGGCCAGCGATTGCACGAAGTCGACATCTCCGGGCTTGAACCTCCGCGTCGCGATCGCGTGAAAGCCCAGGGCGCCGAACGGGCCGCGACGGCCCTCGATGACGACGGTCAGCCCGCTGGAGGCGCCCATCTCCTCGAGCGCGGCCGCGCGCTCGAAGCGCCGCTCCGCCGCCCAGTCGGCCACCACTGCCGGCCGGCCGCTCAGCAGAGCGTAGCCGGCCTGTGACCCGAGTCCGGCGGGCACATGATCGTTGACGTGCACGCCGGGCAGACCGCGGACGGCGCGGACGGCGACCGCGTCCTCTGAGGGGATGAGCTCGACCACGGCGCCGACCTCCAGGCCCAGGAGCTCGACGCCGGCGCTGACCGCCTCCTGCATGAGGTCGGCGAGGCTCGCGCCCTGCAGGGCGTGCTCGCCCAACCGGGCGACAGCTGCCTGCTGGGCAGCGCGCAGTGCCAGCTCGGCCTCGGCGTCCTTCTGCTCGGTGATGTTGGACATCACGCCGTGCCAGCGCCCTACCCCGTCGGGTCCCTCGCGCAAGAGCGCGTCGTCGCGGACCCACACCGCGTGACCCTCGCGATGCAGCAGGCGGTATTCGATCGGGCTGGTCAGCGCATCGGTCCCGTCGGCGAAGTCCTGCTCCTGGTCCAGGACGCGCTCAGCGTCGTCAGGATGCAACCGTGAGGCCCAGATCCCGGGGTCTGCGCACCACTCCTCGGGGGTGAAGCCCAGGATGCCCTCGATCTGAGGGCTCACGTAGTGCCAGCGGCCATCGCCGCCGGCATCGGCGGTGTAGAGGATCGCAGGGACCCTCTCCAGCAGCAGACCTGAGTTGTCGGTTCGCGGCGGCTCGGCGGAGCTGGTCCCATTCAGTTGCCCAGCCCGCGAGTGCCCGCCGTGCGCGCTACGGTCGGACATGTCTATGGGCTGTAATCGGCAGCCCTGGTGAGGTTCTGAAGTGCGTAGTGACTACGGATCGACCGCGCTGAACAACGTCACCGGGCCGGAATCGTCCTCGACGGCGCGTCCGTCGGCGATGAGCAGGTCGAGGTGGCCGAGCACCTCTGAGATGGTGAGAAACGCCTGGGTGACGGCGACGTTGCCCCACATCTGGCTGGCGAGGTCGTAGGCGGTCCGGGGACCGTCGGCGAGCAGGCGGTGGATCTTGCCCGCCCGGCGCGTCGTCATCCGGAAGCGCTCGTCGATGAGCGCCGCGTGGTCGGTGACCGGCGGCCCGTGGCCGCCCAGCACGAGCAGCGCGGGCATCTCGCGGGTCTCGCTCAACGAGGCCATGTAGCGCACCAGGGCGTGCGGGCGGTCACCCGCCGCGGCCCCCGCGGGCGGACCGGCGAGCGGCCGGGAGATCAGAGGGTTGGAGGAGATGCGCGACAGCAGATGGTCGCCGGCGATGAGGATCTGGCGCTCCGCGTCCCAGAAAACGGTGTCGGAGGGGCTGTGCCCGGGCCGGTGCAGGGCGGTGAGCGTGCGGTCGCGCAGGGTGAGCTCCGTGCCCTGGCGCAGCGGCACCGTCACCTGACCACTGGATCCGAAGGCGCGGAACGCGCCTCCCACCATCTGCAGGGCCGTGGCCAACTCGTCGGGGACACCGTGGCGGCGCATCACCGTCATGGAGAACTCGTCGTCGGCGGTGGCCGACGCGCTGAAGTCCTCCAGGTAGGGCCCG
>DASXCN010000049.1:0-10232 GCA_036491155.1 Solirubrobacteraceae bacterium
GCGCACCGGCGGCACCGACCAGACCCGGACCGCCATGGCCATGCACTCCGTCACCGACGTCGTGGACCCGCCGCGGCCCGGCCCGGGGCGGTTGGTGACCGCCACCGCGGCTGACCGCGACGTCGCCCTCGAGTGGTGGGGAGCCTTTGTGGCCGAGACCGATGTGATCGACCCCGTCGCCAACCCGACCTCCAACAAGATCTACGCCGACGTCGGCTACCGGCGCATCGCCGCGTGGGAGGAGCGCGTGTTCATACCCCCGGCGCCCGACACCGTCATCCCGGGCCACCCTCCCGATGCGATGCCCCGGTGACCCCAACGTCGTCTTCCCGTTGCCGCTGGCGCTGGCGATGACCCGCGCGGTGTGACCCGCGCTGCGGGCTCTCGGCTACTCTCGTCGACGTGTCTGAGTGGTTCGACGAGCTGGCCGAGTGGTTGCGCATCCGCTCCGTGAGCGCTGACGCCGCCCGCGCCGGCGATGTCCGCGACGCCGGAGAGTGGGTGTGCGACCTCCTGCGCGGCGCCGGCGGCGAGGCCGAGTTGGTCGACTGGCACGGTCAGCCGCTGGCCATCGGCGAGCTACGCGCGTCGCGCGACGCCGACTCGGCGCCCACGGTGCTCTGCTACGGCCATTTCGACGTGCAGCCCGAGGACCCGCTGGACCTGTGGGAGTCGGCGCCGTTTGAGCCCGAGATCCGGGGCGAGCACGTCTACGCTCGCGGGGTCGCCGACGACAAGGGTCAGCTCTACATGCTCCTGGCCGCGGCGCGCGAGCTGGCCGTCGCCGGAGAGCTGCCGGTCAACGTGCGCTTCACCTGTGACGGCGAGGAGGAGACCGGCGGGCACTCGATCATCGAGTTCCTGGAGGAGGACGAGCGCGGCGCCGACGCGGCGATCATCTTCGACAGCGGGATGATCGCCCGTGACCTGCCCGCGTTCGACGTCGCCACCCGCGGACTCGTGTATTTCCACGTCACCCTGCGGACCGGCGAGCGCGACCTGCACTCCGGCGTGTTCGGCGGCGCGGCGCTCAACGCGGCGCACGCGCTGGTCCAGACCCTGGGCGGGGTCGTGTCCCACAACGGCCGCCTGGCCGAGCCGCTGCGCCAGGGGCTCACCGCCCCAACCTCAGAGGAGCTGGCCGGATGGCGAGCGCTGCCCACCGGCGCGCATGAGCTGTCCGCCCAGGGCGCCCGGCCCAAGGACGCCGACGCCGCGGAGGAGTTCTACCTGCGGACGTTCGCCGAGCCGGCGCTCGACGTCAACGGCGTGGAGAGCGGATCCCCGCAGCTGCAGAAGACGGTCCTTCCGGTGCAGGCGGCGGCCAACGTCTCGATCCGCCTCGCCCCGGGTCAGGATCCCCAGACCATCGCGGGCGCGTTCGAGCAGCTGCTGCGCGACGCCGCGCCGCGCGAGGCCGACCTGGAGCTCGAGCTGCTCTCCTCCGCCGCGCCCGGTCTCGTCCCGCCCGACTCCAAGGCGGTGCAGCTCGGCCTCGCGGCCTTCGAGCGCGTCGTGGGCACCCGTCCGACGCTCATCCGCTCAGGCGGGACGCTCCCGATCGTCCCCGCGCTCAGCGGCCGCGACATCCCCACCATCATCACCGGGTTCTCGCTGCCCGACGCGGGCATCCACTCCCCCAATGAGCGGATGCTGGCGGAGTACTTCCCACTCGGCATCGCGGCCGCGCGCGCGCTCTTCCAGGAGTTCTCGGCGCTCTGACGCGCGGGCGGCGCCGGTGAGCGACGCGGCGCACCCGCGGTTCTCAGATGAGCAGCGGCTGGCCTTCGGTCGGGTCGCCTTGCTCTATGACCGCGCACGTCCGTCGTACCCTGTGACGGCGATCGACGCCCTGATCCAGTTCGGCGGGTTGGCGCCCGGGTCCAGGATCGCCGAGGTTGGAGCGGGGACCGGCAAGGCCACGGAGCTTCTGGCCCGACGCGGCCTCGACGTCGTGGCGATCGAGCCCAGCACGCAGATGGCGGCCGTAGCGCGGGTCAAATTCGCCCGGTGGCCCGCGGTGGCGATCGTGGAGACTTCGTTCGAAGCCTGGGAGCCGGATGAGCAGTTCGACGCCGTCGTGAGCGTCCAGGCCTGGCATTGGCTCGATCCCGAGGTGCGCTATATCCGGGCGTGCGAAGCGCTGACGCCCGGCGGCATGCTCGCTGCGGTCTGGTCCTTCCCGGACTGGGAGCGATGCGCCCAGCGGGAGGCGCTGAGTCGTGCCTACCGCGGCGCGCCGGTCGCGATGGCGGCGGATTTCCCCATGCACCCCGACAGCGAGCCCACCCGGCTGGCCGGCGACTGGGTGGCCGAGATCGCAGCGGCGACCGGCTTCGTCGCGGCCGAGGTCCGGGAGTTCCCATCGTCGGAGCGCTACACCGGCGAGGGGTACACCGCACTGCTGCAGACCCACCAGGACCACATCCTGCTCGGCGACGAGGACCGCGCGGCACTGATCGCCGCGATCGAGCGCAGCATCGAGAGTGCGGGCGGCCGGCTGGAGCTGCCGCTCACCACCTTCGTCTGTCTCGCGCGCCGCGGCTAGCCGCTGTCGTGGGCGGCCTGGAACGGATCAGCGGCGGCGCCGGCCGGCGCCTCCGCCACCAGCGCGGCGCGCGCCTCGCGCAGCCCTTGGCGGTCCTCGTCTGACACCGACGGGTACTGCGGGTCGAGTTCCACGAGCGCCTGGGCGATGACGGCCCCGGCGGCGATGCGGGCAAACCACTTGCGGTCGGCGGGGATCACGTGCCACGGAGCCCATTCGGTGCTCGTGTGGCTGAGCATCTCCGAGAACACGTGCTGATAGTCGTCCCAGTGCTCTCGCTCGCGGGCATCGGCCGATGAGAACTTCCAGTTCTTTTCCTTCAGGTCGATGCGCTTGAGGAATCGAGTGCGCTGTTCCTCTTTGGAGAGATTGAGGAACAGCTTGACCACCTTGTAGCCGTTGTGCGAGAGGTGACGTTCCCAGGCGTTGATGTCCTCGTAGCGCCCCGCCCACAGCTTGTTTGGCGACCCCGTCACGCTCAGCAGCCGCTTGTCCAGCAGGTCCGGATGGACGCGGACCACGAGCACGTCCTCGTAATGGGAGCGGTTGAACAGGCCGATCTGCCCGCGCCCCGGCAGCGCGCACTGATAGCGCCACAGGAAGTCGTGGCGCAGTTCCTCGTCGCTGGGGACCTTGAAGCTGCGCACCGTGACCCCCTGCGGGTTGACCCCGCTCATCACGTGACGGATCGTCCCGTCCTTGCCCGCGGCGTCGATGCCCTGGAGGATCACCAGCAGCGCCCGAGCTCCCTCGGCGGCGAGCCGCTCCTGATACTCGGCCAGCGTGTTCACCCCCAGCTTGAGCAGCGCCTTGCCGTCGCGCTTGCGGGCCCACCCGGCCTTATACGCCGGGTCGTAGTCGCGGCCGAGCTTTACCTTCGTCCCCGGCGGGACGCGCAGGTGCTCGGTGAGCTCGGCGAAGTGCTTGGCGGGGGGCTCGGACATGCGCAGCGCCGACTCTACGCCTCAACCCGCACTCGGCGGCACCGTCGCTGCCGGCGCGGCGTTCACTGCCTCGTCCACCGAGGCGTAGAAGCGGTCGGCGCCGATGCGCTGCAGCAGACCAGCCCGCGCCAGGTTGTCCTTCAGGTGGTCCCCGGCGCGCGCGACCGCCAGGGCGATCCCGTCGTGTCCGAGCTCGTCCAGCGCCTTGGCCAGCGCCTGAGAGCCGGTGAAGTCGACGTCGTACATGCCCAGCGCGTCGAGGACGACGAGGCGGGGCGGTCGCGCGGAGCGCCGGCGCGCATGGTCCATCGCGGCCCGGAAGTGCGTGGCGTTGGCGTACCACAGCGGCGCGGCGAAGAGCACCACCAGCACCCCCGGGACTTCGCGGGGCTCCCCACGCGCCGTCAGCGGCGCCCAGCTCGTGGTGCCTGGAATCCGCCCCAGCACATGCAGCGAGGGGCGAGCCGTCAGCCGGGTGCGATCAAGGATGGCCAGGCCCACGGCCACCCCGATGCCCTGCACGACGCCGATGAGGGCGACCGCCAGCAGCGTGATCAGCGCCAGCGCCAGCTCGAAGCGGTCAAACCGCCCGATGGCCACGAGCTCACGCACGTGGAACAGGCGCGCGGCGACGAACAGCAACACGCCGGCAAGGGCGGCCAGCGGGACGTCACGCAGCAACCCGGCGGCCGGCACCACTGCGGCGACGCCGACGGCGGCGAGTAGGCCGGCCAACTGCGTGCGCCCGCGCGCCGCGGTCACCGCCGCGGTCCGCGCGGGGCTGGCGTTCACCGGGAAGGCGCCGATGAGGCCGGCGGCAACGTTCCCGGCCCCCACGCCCAGGAAGTCGCGACCGACGTCCGTCGCATACGGCTCCTCGGCGGCAAAGGCCCGCGTCGTGGCCGCCGACTGGCTGACCACGACGAGCGCCACCACGCCGGCAAGCGGCGCGAGCTTCTGGATGGTGCTCCATGACACGCCCCGGAGCCCCAGGTGTGGCGCTCCGTGGGCAAAGGGGCCGAGCACCGCGACGCCGTGTCGGTCCAGGTGCGCAGCGGCGACGACGACCGTCGCCAGCACCAGGCCCGCCAGCGCGCCGGGCAGACGGCCGTCGATCCGCTCGGCGCCCACTACCAGCGCAAACACGCCCCAGCCGATCACAGCGGTGGCGACGTTGAGCTGACCGAGATGAGAGATGACCGAGCCGATCCGGTGCACGGTCGATCCGCCATCGGCGTGCACCCCGAACAGGTCGGGCAGCTGGTGGACGATGATGATCACGGCGATCCCGGCGAGGAACCCCGCGATGATCGGAGCCGAGAGCAATTCGGAGATCCACCCCAGCCGCGCCAGCCACACGATCGCCACCAGCGCGCCCACCATCACCGCCAGGATCCCGACCAGGTCCTGATACCGCGGCGTTCCGCTGGCGGCCAGGCCCGCCACACCGACGGCGAAAAGCGGCGCGATGGTGGAGTCGGCGCCGACCGACATCCGCGGATTGGAGCCGAGGAGGGCGAAGAGAACGGTGCCGGCCACGAACGCGTAGAAACCGGTGACCGGCGGCATCCCCGCCAACCGGGACGTGGCCAGCTGCTCGGGCACCGCGATGGCCAGCAGCGTCACCCCGGCGAGCACGTCCGCCGACAGCCACGAGCGGCGATAGCCGCGCAGCGAGCGCGCCAGCACGGGCGGCCGCCCCACGCCGGTCCGACCTTGCGCGGGCTCGCTCATGGGCGCAGATCATTGCCGATCCACCCGCCACACCGTGAGACCTCGCGCCGGTATCGTCTGCGGGCACGATGATCGCAGGGGCTGATCGGAGGTCCGCCCTACGTGGCCTGGCGCGCGCGGCGGTGGTGCCTGCCGCGGCCATCGCGGTGCACCAACTGCGCTACTGGCTCGCCTTCGGCAGCACCGCGGGCGTCGAGCTGCAGCGCCAGGGTCACTCCTACCTGCATTCGGTGGCGCCGTGGATCGTGGTCGCTCTGGCCTGGGGCGTCGGCGCCTTCCTCTCGGCGCTGGGACGAGCGATGCACGGCCAGACCTCGGTGCCGCGCTATGGGCTCTCGCTGGTCGCACTGTGGCTCATCTGCACCGCCAGCCTCGTCGTCATCTACAGCGGCCAGGAGCTCCTGGAGGGGTTGCTGGCCACCGGGCATCCCGCCGGCCTGGTAGGGGTCTTCGGCTATGGCGGCTGGTGGGCGATCCCCGCGTCCGTCTGCGTGGGGCTCGTCCTGGCGGCGCTCCTGCACGGCGCTCGCTGGGTGCTGCACGAGGTCGCCTCCCGCCGTGCGCGCGCCCGCACCGCATCGTCATCGCCGGGCCCGCCGCGGCCGCGCCCGGCCGATCTCTCCCTGCCCCGCCTCGCGCCGCTGGCGCTCGGGTGGTCCGGCCGCGGACCTCCCGCCTGACGGGTCCGGACCGGCCCGGACCGGGCCCACCGCCCCGGGCCATCGCAGGTGAGAGATCGTCGACGGCCGACCGCCGAATCGCGTGTGCCACCCCGGCACAGGCGTTCGGTGAGGCCAGCAAGGAGGAACAAGCAAGTGAAAGTACACATCGCGGCGGGACCCGCGCGACGGGCCGTGGTTCTGGCGCTGGTCATCGTCCTCGGCGTGCCTGCGGCGGCGCTCGCTCACGCGCGCGTCAGCCCGGCCGTATCACTCTCCGGAGAGCTTCAGCTCTACAGCCTCGCCGTACCGACCGAGAAGGAGAACGCCACCACGACGAAGATCGTGCTCACCGTTCCCAACGGCTTCGGCATCGACTCGTTCGTCCCCCCGCCGGCCGGCTGGACTCAGAATGTCAAGTCGACCGGCTCCGGTGAGGACGCCATCGTCCAACAGGTGACCTGGGTTGGTGGCAAGACCCCAACCGGTGAGGACTCGATGTTCCAGTTCCTAGCCCAGCCGGCCAAGCCCGGGACCTACACCTTCCACGTCCAGCAGACCTACTCCGACGGTTCGATCGTGAACTGGACCGGGCCCGAGTCCTCGGAGGCCCCGGCGCCCACGATCGAGGCCGCGTCGTCGCTGAGCGGCGGCGGTGGCGGCGGGACGTCGGTGCTCACCATCGTGGCGCTCATCGTCGGCGTGCTCGGCCTGGCCGCCGGGGGCGTCGCTCTCGCCGGTGGGCGGGGCGGTCCGGGCGGCACCGGTGGTGGCGGGCGGGCCTTGGCATGAGGCTGAGAGCCTGGATCGCCGTCGTCGCCGCCGCCGGCGGCATCGCGCTCGCCGTGCCCGGCGTCGCGTCGGCGCACGCCTACCTGATCAAGACGGTGCCGGCAGCCAGCGGCGTGCTCGACACCCCGCCCAAGACCGTGGCCCTGACCTTTGACGAGGCGGTCGAGCCCCGGTTCGCGATCATCTCCGTGACCAGCGCGGCGGGCACGCAGGTGACCACCGGCCCGGTGCGCCGATCGGCCGCCGACCCCGACACCCTCGTGGTGCCCGTGCGTCCCAACCTCCCCCAGGGCTGGTACCTCATCTACTGGCGGGCCATCTCGGTTGACGGCCACCCGGTCCAGGGCGCCTTCACCTATGCGGTGGGTCCCAACCCCGGGCCGGCGCCCCGCTTTGCCATCCCCAGCATCGCCGGGAGCGCGACCTCGCCCCAGCCGCTGGTCACGCGGACGGTGATGTTCCTGGCGGTGATGATCGCCATCGGGCTGTTCGTCCTGCGCTTCCTTGTAGCGCGGGTGCTGGCCCGGCGAACCGACGGCAGCGGCCTGCGCGCGCTGTCGATCGCCTACGTGGTGGCCTCGGTGGTCGGCCTGCTGGCCATCGCCGCCTACCTGGACGCGTCGATCGCCACCGACTCGCTGCGCTCGGTCTTCGACGTGGGGGCGCTGGTCCCGTTGTTCCGGGTCACCGCCTTCGGGCGCGGCTACGTGGACATGCTGCTGTGCTTTGCCCTGTTCTGTGTGGCCGGCTGGACGGCGCTCTACTTGGACCGTCCCGAGCGTGCCCAGCGCTCGGTCGCCGAACTGGCGGCCCAGAGCGGCGCAGTGCTGGCCGCGGTCGCGGTCCTGCTCATCCCCGGCACCGCCGGCCACGCCGCGCAGACCTCGCCCGCCGGGTTGACGCTGTCGGCCGACTGGGTGCACCTCATCTCGGGATCGGTGTGGCTGGGCGGGCTCGTGGGCCTGCTCGTGCTGTGGTTCGCGGTCCCGGCGGCGCGACGGGTCTCGGCCCTGTCGGTGGTGGTGCCGCGGTTCTCCAACGTGGCCCTGGGCGCGGTGGCGTTCCTGGCCGTGACGGGGACGATCGAAGCCATCGACCACATGCCCGCGCTCGACGCCCTGTGGAAGACCGGCTACGGCGTGGCCATCCTGGTCAAGATCGGGATCCTGCTCGCCGCGCTGGCCGTGGCCTCCGGCAACCTGCTGCGCAGCGCCCCGGCGCTGGCCGGCGCGAGCGAGAACCCGCAGCGAGCCGCCGGCGCGTCGGGCCTGCTGCGCGGGCTGGCCTCGGGCGAGGTGATCCTCGTCGGTGGCGCGGTGTTCGTGGCCGCGCTGCTGTCGAGCCTGGCCCCGCCGCCACCCGCCTTTGCGCTGCAGAACACGGCGCTGGCACAGGTCGGCCCCGGGCCCGTGGCCCACACCGTCACCCGGGCCGGATACCAGCTCTCGGTGCTGGTCTCACCCAACAAGGCGGCCGCGCCCGACTCCTTTGCGCTGAAGATCACCAAGAACGGCCAGCCGGTCCGCCACGCCAACGTCACGCTGACGTTCAACCACACGGAGATGGAGATGCCCCAGCAGCAGTATCAGCTGACCGAGACCCAACCCGGGATCTACAAGCGGTCGGCCCCTGCGCTGATCATGGTCGGCAATTGGAGCCTCGGCTTCGAGGTGACCCCGCCGGGCGGGCAGCCGTTCACGGCGACGATTCTCGACGAGGCCGAAGGATGAGCGGGTCCGGCCGCGTCGCGCTGCGGCTGACGATGGCGCTGATCGCGCTGGCCGCGGGGATCACCGCGGTCGTGGTGGCGATCCAGCTCGTCCGGACCGTCCTCTAGGACGCGCGGCCGCTGCGCCGCCCGGAGCGCTGAGCTCCGGGCGGCCCGGCGGGCCGTCGCCCCGTGGCTAGCGGCGCGAGGCCTCCGGCTGCGGGACGATGCGGATGTAGGGCTTGGGCGACTCGTAGTCGCCGAAGAGCTCCTTGGCCTGGTCGTTGGAGACCGAGCCGGCGATGATCACGTCGTCGCCCTGCTGCCACTGGGCCGGCGTCGAGACCTTGTGGTCAGCGGTGAGCTGCAGCGAGTCGACGACCCGCAGCACCTCGTCGAAGTTGCGCCCGGTGGTCATCGGATAGACCAGGATGAGCTTGATCTTCTTGTCCGGTCCGATGACGAACACGTTGCGGACGGTCTGGTTGTCGGCCGGCGTTCGGGACGCGGCGTCACCGCTCGCGTCGGCAGCCAGCATCTCGTAGAGCTTGGCGACCTTGAAGTCGCGATCGCTGATGATCGGGTAGTTGGGCGCGGTGCCCTGGGTCTCCTCGATGTCCTTGGCCCAGCGGGCGTTGTCGTCGACCGAGTCGACCGAGAGGCCGATGATCTTCACGTTGCGGCGGTCGAACTCGGGCTTGATGGACGCCATGTAGCCGAGCTCCGTCGTGCAGACGGGCGTGAAGCTCTTGGGATGGGAGAAGAGGACTGCCCACGAGTCGCCGATCCAGTCGTGGAAATGGATGGGACCTTCGGTGGTCTCAGCCTCGAAGTCGGGTGCGGTGGCCCCAATCTGGAGCGTCATGTGTTCCTCCTATTGTCGACTAATCCGGTTGGCATTCTGCCGAATCGGCTCTGTGCGCGGGAGACCGTTTCGTCGAGGTTGGCGTCGGTGGCTTCATTAAGGATAGGAATGGCGAGCCCCGCGTGCTCCCGGGGCATGGCGCCGGGTGCGTCGGCCGGGTGCTACGGGCCGCCGGGCGCCGTCAGGCCGGCCGGGCGCGAGGAGTGAGCGCGTAGGGATAGTCGGTCAGCGTCTCGCAGCCGTCCGCCGTGACCAGCAGCAGATCCTCGAAGCGCACCCCACCGATTCGCTTGTCCCACAGGCCGGGCTCGATGGCGACGACGTCGCCGGCCACGAACGGCTCACGGCCCGAGAAGCCCAGGCCCGGCGGCTCATGCACCTCGAGCCCGACGCCGTGGCCAAGCGCGAACTGAAACCCCTCCTCCCCGCCTCCGGTCCGCTGCGTGGCCCACCCCGCCGCCTCGAAGACGTCGCAGGTGGCCTCGTGCAGCTCTCGTCCGGTGACGCCCGGGCGCACCGCGCCGCGCGCCTGCTCCAGGGCCTCGCGGACGAGTCGCTCCTGTGCGGCGATCAGCTCGGCGTGCTCGGCGGTCGGCTCGCCGACGACGAAGGTGCGGGTCATGTCCGCCCAGCAGGCGCTCGCCTCATCGCGCGGGAAGATGTCCACCTGGATCGGCAGGCCGGCCGGCAGCGGCCCGGTTCCGGGGTCGTGGCCCCCGCCGCCGTTGTGGATCGAGGCCACGATCATGTCCGCGGGGCAGGTGGCCCCGTGCTCGGCACATGTGCGGCGCAGCTCCGCGCGCACGTTCTCCGCCAGCAGCGGCGCGCCGTCCTGGCCGCACAGGTTCCCGTCCGGACCGATCTCGGCCCCCGCCAGCAGCTCCGCCGCGCGGGCCGTGGCGGCATGCGCGGCCCGCTGCGCCGCCCGGATGCCGTCGAGCTCGGCGCCCGCTTTCACCCGGCGCCGCGCGGCCACGGCGTC
>DASXCN010000050.1:0-3590 GCA_036491155.1 Solirubrobacteraceae bacterium
CGACGTCATCCTCGACGCCATCGGCGGTCCCGTGCTCGGTGCCGCCCTGCAACGCGTGGCGCCGCGGGGCACCGTGATCAACATCGCTGCCACGGTCGCCGAGCCCGTCAGCTATCCGACCCGCGAGTTCTACTCCCGCGCACCGGGCGCCCGGCTCCAGGGCTTCTACCTCTTCGACGACGTCGCGCACACCCGATCGGCGGGCCGTGACCTGCGGCGGCTGGCCGACTTGGTGGCGGCCGGCCGGCTGGACTGCCAGATCGACCTCACCGCTGCGTGGACCGAGGCCGCCGGCGCCGTACAGGCGCTGCTGGACCGGCGGGTGGCGGGCAAGGCCGTGCTTACCGTCGGCTGAGCGCGGCTCCGGGGCCGCGCACCGCATCGGGCGTGGTGTCGATCTTGACGTAGGAGTAGCTCCCGTCGAAGCCGTCGCCGGCCTGCGGGACCATGCCCGGGCACCCGTCGCGCAGGTCCTCGCAGTCAAAGCGCGCGCCGCCCGTCAGCCCGATGTCCAGGCGCGAGTAGTAGTAGAACGAGAACGCGTTGCCGTCGTGGTTGGGGTCCACGCCGGCCTCGACGGGGTCATCGCGCCAGCGCTCTGAGAGCAGCCGGTTCTGAGCGCCCGGCTGACCTTTGAGATAGCGATCGAACCAGGCCGTGAGGTACCAGTCGGTGATGTCGGGTCCGCGCAGCGAGGCGCCGAACGCCTGGTTGGGGATGAAGCTGAAGTCCAGGTGCGAGCCGCCGCGGATGACGATCTCCCCGGAGTCCACGCCCGCCTTGGAGTAGGCGACGGACTCCGCCTCCTTGAACGTGGGGTCGGGCAGCGAGGTGTTGGGGGTGGGAGGCAGCCCATAGTCGGCGGAGATGCCGAGCGCCGGTTTGGTGATGGGGACAGTGGCGCGGTCGGCGGGGTCAGCGGGGCAGCCGGCTTCGCCGATCGAGCCCTGGGGCGAGGGGCCGCTGCCCGGCACCGACCCGGCGTCAGGACCCGGACCGCCGAGGTTGTCCAAAGCCACGATGGCCTTCACCCGCTGGTCGGCCTGCCCGATGTAGGACACGCCGGCGGCGCCGTAGGAGTGGCCCACCAGCCCGATCTCTGAGGGGTCGAGTAGCTGCCAGGAGGGGTTGTAGGCGGCATCGAAGCCCTCGGCCACCCGCTGGTCCTGCTTGGCGTCGTGGCTGGTTCCGGAGCTGCAGCTCGGTACCGGCTCATACGGATGGTGGGGCGTGGAGAGCAGGAAGTCGATGGCGTCCTCGGTGCCGTCATAGAACGGGCGGCCATCGGTCTGGGCGGGGACGCCCTCGCTCTGGTCAGGCGACGCTCCGAGGGTGTCTGACTGGCCCTGACCCTGCGGATCGAAGGTGAGCACGACGTAGCCGTCCTTGGCCAGGGTCTGGGCGGCGTACCAGTACATCTGCTCGTCGGCCTGAACCGAGCCGTTGGTGATGACGATCCCCGGCCGTCTGGCCGGGCCGGCGATGGTGGCCCACACGTGGCCCGACAGCGTGGCGCCGTCGCGCGCCGTGAACAGGACGGGACGGACGATCCCATCGCCATTGGTGGCCCAGTCATTGAGGCGGATGTCGCCGGCGCAGCCGTTGGCGAGGTTCCAGCACAGGTCGTCGGTGAAGAAGCGGCCCGGGTCCGCGGCCTCGGCGGCCAGCGCCTGCGCGGTGGAGGCGGCGCTGTCGGCGGCGAGCTGGGCCTGGTAGGAGGGGGTGTCGTAGATGGCCTGCCGCTGCTGGGTGATGGAGAAGTTCTGGGCCTCGACCAGGGGGTCAAACGTGGTCGGCGGCTTGGCCGCCGCGCCGCCGGCTGTCACCGCCGCGAGGGCAGCGATCGCGGCCACCGCGGCCGACGTCCGGGTGAACCGTGTTGTGCAGGCCCTGCTCGCCAGTCCCAACTTAGGCTTCCTCTCTGGTCCAGCGCCCCGATAAGTGGCGCATTGAACTACTGGCGAGTAAGTACCCAGATTGCAAGGGAATCTCTCGTCACGCCCCGGGCGGGTTTTTGTCAGAGCCGATCGACATCGTTGTTGAGCCTTGATTAGGCGTCCGGAGGTGCTGCACCACCCACTCGCATCAAAGCTCCGATGGGATTACCCTGTGCGGCCTGGGAACACGAACCTCTGGAGGAGGATTCAGTGAGTAGATACGTCAGGCCGTGGGCAGCTGGGCTGCTCGCGGTATTCGCTGCAGGCGCCATTGCGGCCTGCGGCGGCAGTAGCTCGTCGAGCAGCAGCGCGTCGAGCCCCGCAGCCACCGGGACCAGTTCGGCCGCCGGTACCAGTACGGGTGCCAGCACCGGCGCGTCCGGCGGCAAGCAGGGCGGCACCGTCACCATCGTCTCGGGCACGCCCCCGCAGTCAGCCGACCCGGGACTTGACTTCACGACTCAGGGCAACGAGCTCGAGTCGGTCATCAACACCCCCCTGCTGGCCTTCAAGCGCGGCGTCGAGGGAGCCGGCGGGAGCACGATCATCCCCGCGCTGGCGACCAGTCTGCCCAAGGCCTCCAACGGCGGCAAGACCTACACCTTCACCTTGAAAAAGGGCCTGCACTACTCCGACGGCACGGCGATCAAGGCTTCGGACGTGATCACCGCGCTCGAGCGCGACATGAAGATCCCGTGGCAGGCCGCCTCGTTCATCAGCGGCTACGTCAAGGGTGCCGATGCCTACGCCAAGGGCAAGGCCAAGACGATCTCCGGCGTCACGGCCGATGACTCGGCCGGCACGCTGACGGTCAACCTGGTGGCCCCGTTCTCCCCGATCGTGGACATCTTCGCCCTCCCGGGTACCGCTCCGGTGCCGCCCGGCACGCCGGCCAAGAACCTGGCATCCAAGGGCGTCCTCGGTGACGGCCCCTACATGTGGAGCAAGATCGATCCGGAGCACAGCTACACGCTGGTGCAGAACCCCAAGTTCGACGTTCCCGGCCTGTCCAAGGGGCACGCCGCAACGATCGTCTACAACGTCAACTCCAACGTCCTGGCCAACGCCGAAGCGGTGCTGGACAACCAGGCCGACGTGTTCGACCCCGGTGACACGCTGCCGCCGTCGATCCTGCAGAAGATCAAGACCGGGGCGAGTGACCGCTACAAGACGATCCCGCTGAACTCCAGCTGGTACTGGTGGTTCGGGGTCACGCAGAAGCCGTTCAACAACATCTACGCCCGCGAGGCAGTGCTGGCGGCCATGGACGACCGGGCGCTGTCGCGCCTGGACAGCGGTTTCATGACGCCGGACTGTCACCTCATCCCGTTCGGCATCCCGGGCCACTCCAGCCCGTCGGACTGCCCGTTCCATAACCCGAACGCGGCGCCGAACCTGGCGATGGCCAAGCAGCTCATGCAGAAGTCCGGCATGATCGGCCAGCCGGTCACCGTCTACGGCGAGGAGCGCAGCCCCCGCCGGCAGTACCTGGACTACATCACCGGCGTCCTGAACCAGCTCGGGTTCAAGGCGAACGAGAAGGTCGTCAACTCCGGCGTGTACTTCACCACGATCGGAGCCCCGACGCTCAAGCCGCAGTTCGGCTTCGGCGACTGGAACCAGGACTTCCCGGAGCCCTGGGACTTCATGCAG
>DASXCN010000051.1:0-3138 GCA_036491155.1 Solirubrobacteraceae bacterium
GCCGCCGCCGCTGCCGCCGCTGCCGGATCGGGGTCCGGATCCGGGTCCGGATCCGGGTCCTCCAGCGGCTCCGTGTCGGCCGTGCCCTCCGGCGGCTGGGCCATCCCCGAGGCGATCGTGATGTGCGAGTCCGGCGGGCAGAACCTGCCGCCCAATAGCGCGGGTGCTTCGGGCTACTACCAGATCCTCCCCAGCACGTGGAAGCTCTTCGACGGCACCGGACCGGCGGCGTATCTCGCCTCCAAGGCCGAGCAGGACGCCGTGGCGACGCGCATCTGGAACGGGGGCGCCGGAGCATCGAACTGGGTGTGCGCCGGCATCGTCGGGATCACCCACTGACGCGGGGGCGGCGCGCGAGCGCCGTCAAGCTGCTGCTGGCGGGGTTGCTGATCGCGGCGTTCGTCATCCGGCTCGTGTACGTCGACAACACGTACTACAAGGCGATCAACGACGCCGGAACCTATAACCGGTTCGGCTCAAACGTCGCGCAATACGGCGATTACCACACCGGCTCGGGGCCGCACACCGGGGCTGGGGGCTCACGCGGGCGGACCGCCTACTTCCCGCCGGCCTTCCCCTACTTCCTCGGCCTGACCGACCTGATCGACGGACACCAGGCGGGCGGCAAGGCGGCACTGGGACCCGAGCGCGTCGCCATGGCGGTGATCGGGACGCTGAGCGTCGGCCTCCTGGGACTGGTCGCGTTCGAGGCCTTCGGCGGCGCGGTGGCCGTGGCCGCGGTGGCGATCGCCGCCGTGTACCCGGTGTTCGTCGAGTTGTCGGGGACGCTGGTGGCCGAGAACCTGCTGCTCGTGTTGGAGCTCGCCTCGATCTGGACCGCGCTCCGGGCACGGCGGGCGGGTGGAAGCCGATTCCCGGGCACGGTCTACCTCTGGATCGCGACCACCGGCGTGCTCGCCGGACTGGCCACCCTCGCCCATGAGAACGCGGCGCTGTTCGCGCTGCCGCTGGGGGTGGCCAGCTGGTCGGCGCTGCGGGCCCGCGCACCGACGGGGACGCGCCGGCCGGGGTTACGTGCCCTCGCCGGTCCCGCGCTGTTGGTGGTCTGCGCCTGCGCGATGATCGCGCCCTGGACGATTCGCAACGCCATCGAGCTGCACCACTTCGTTCCCGTCTCCGACGAGACCGGGATCACCCTGGTGGGCACCTACAACGCCGACTCGGCCGCCGCCGAGCCGCTGCACTACAAGTGGGACCTCTATCTCAAGCTGCCGGAGTTCAAGGCGCTGGCCAAGCACGCCTCGCGCTATGACGAGGTGGGCCTCTCCGGCGTGCTGCAGTCGCGGGCGCTGGACTACATCGGCGCGCACCCGCTCTCCCCGCTGGATGTCGGCTTTCACAACACCCTGCGGATGTTCGAGCTGGAGGGCTCGTTCGCGTGGCACGCCTCCTACGCCGCGATCAGCCTGCCGGCCCGGGCCGCGAGGATCGGGGTGGTGAGCTTCTGGGCGCTGCTGGCGCTGGCCATCGCGGGCCTGTTCACCTCGGTGCGGCGCGAGGCGCCGGGGTGGCTGTGGGCGTTCCCGGTGCTCTACTGGCTCTCGGTCACCTTCATCAACCTCGAGACGCCGCGCTTCCGGGAGCCGATCGACCCGTTCTTCATCCTGCTGGCGGCGTGCGCGGTGGCCACGGCGGCGCACGGTGCCCTCAAGCGGCTAGGGCTGGGCGGTGCGCCAGTCCGGCGTCGTGGGCGAGCGTCCGAGTTGGCGGGCGACCACGCTGAGCTGGTCAAGGTGGTCAAGCGCCTGGCCTGACCCGACGGCGACGCAGGTGAGCGGCGACTCGGCGCGGGCGACCGGCATCCCGGTCTCGGCGGCCACGAGCTCGGGGAAGCCCCGGACCAGCGTCCCCCCGCCGGCCAAGAGGATCCCGTCACGCGCGATGTCCGAGGACAGCTCGGGCGGCGTCTGCTCAAGGGTGTCGCGGATGCCCCGGAGGATCTCGCGCAGCGGACCGGCGATGGCGGCGCGCACCTCCTCGGAATGCAGCTGGACCGCGGTGGGCAGGCCCGTGGCGAGATGCCGGCCGCGCACCTCGGTGACCTGCTCCTCGTGGAGGGGCATGGCCGAGCCGAGCTCGATCTTGATCGCCTCGGCAGTGCGCGAGCCGATGGCCAGCTGATGCGTGGAGCGGATGTAGTGGGCGATGGCCTCGTCCATCTCATAGCCGCCGACCCGCACCGAGCGCGAGATCACGATCCCGCCCAGCGAGATGACCGCCATCTCGCTGGTGCCGCCACCGACGTCCACCACCATCCGGCCGATCGGCTCCTCGATGGCCACCCCGGCCCCGATGGCCGCGGCGATCGGCTCCTCGATGAGGTGCACCTGGCGGGCCCCGGCGGCCAGCGACGCCTCCTCCACCGCGCGCTTCTCCACCTCGGTGACGCCGGAGGGCGCGCACACGATCAGGCGCGGGTGCGCCATGCGGCGGTCGATGACCTTGCGGATGAAGTAGCGCAGCATCTCCTCGGTGACCTCGAAGTCGGCGATCACCCCGTGGCGCAGCGGCCGCGTGGCCGAGATCGTCGCCGGCGTGCGGCCGATCATCCGCTCGGCGTCGGCCCCGACGGCGTGAACCTCACCGGTGGCGACGTCGGAGGCGACGACGCTCGGCTCGGAGACCACGATGCCGCGCCCGCCCACGTACACGAGCGTGTTGGCGGTTCCGAGGTCGATTGCCATATCGTGGACCCCGATTGTGGGCGCGAAGTGGCGCCGTGAGTTGTCGCGACGAGAACCGTCTCTGCGAAAGCGGATTGTGCAGAGATTGTCAGATGCGCAAGGCCGGCGTGAGGGGCGGCTCCGCGCTTGCAGGCGTTGCGCGGGTCTCGGCGCTGCGGGCGCCGGCTCGAACGAACGTCAACGACGGCTATCGAAGGCGGACCCGGGGGCCCGCGGGGGGACGTGCCGCGAGTTATGCACCGTATACGGGCTTATTTTTCAGGCATGTCCCCGGGAAGACCCGGCGGAGAGCCTCAGCGCTCGCCGGGGAGCTTGCGCGGGAACTGCGACACGGTCTGCTTGAGGTCCAGCGCGGTGGCGAGGATCCGGTGCTGCTCGGTGGCGTGGGCGATGGGGTAGCCCTCGCCCGAGGCGGCCCGCTCGGGGCGGCCGA
>DASXCN010000052.1:0-18238 GCA_036491155.1 Solirubrobacteraceae bacterium
TCTTCTGGTGGTCCTGGGAGAACGTGTAGAGCGGGTGGCCGCCCAGCGTCAGCTGCATGATCCCGTTGCGCTTGAACACGCCGAGCTTGCCCTTTACGCCGGCCGCCTTGCTCAGGCCCTTGGCCGAGGAGACCGTGACCGGCGGCCAGAATCCAAAGCAGCCGTTGGCCTTCGTGCACTTCGGGTGCGAGGTGGTATCGCCGCTCAGCATGTAGACGACGCGGCCCTTGCTGTTGGTGACGACGGCCTCTTTCGTCGTCGCGTGGGTGTTGAAGTTGGTGACCGAAGCCCCCTTGGCGACCTGTAGCGTGAGCGTCTTGGCCACCGCCAGGCCCACCATCGCTGCGCTGGCGAGACCCGCGAGCGCGGCGACGACGATTGCGACGTGGAACCGACGCAACCGGCGGTGGTGAAGTAGTCGAGCCATGTAGCCCCCTTTGGGGTCGTGAACGGGTTCCCATGCAGGGACGCCTGTCTCGCCAAATCCTTCCCGGGCAGATTGGGAACGGTTTTCGCGCAGGATCTATAGGTCGGGAAGCGCTCTACGTCACAATGCGGCCATGGCCGAGGACCGACCCGCCCAATCCGCCGACTCCCAGAAGGCGGTCCCCCCGGCCCCGATGCCGCGGGATAAGCATGGCTGGCGGGTGTCTCCTGCTCCTGACGGGCGCGGACTGCCCGATCAGCACAAGCCCAGCCCGCCGCACCGGCTGCGCGGCTTCTGGATCTTCGTGATCGTCCTGCTGGCCATCAACTGGCTGTCGGTGCTGGTGTTTGCGCCGGGGTCAGAGACGCGGGTCAAGGTTCCGTTTAACCCCTATTTCCTTCAGCAGGTGCAGGACAAGAAGGTCAAGTCGATCACCACGACGGGCGACACCGTCGACGGAACGTTCACCGCCAAGGTCAAGTATCCGGCCAGCGACAAGAACGCCGAGCCCACGACGCTGTTTGAGACCGAGGTCCCGACCTTCTGGAATCACGACTCGCTGACCACGTTGCTGCAGGACAACAACGTCCAGGTCAACGCCAAGTCCACGGCGCAGCACACCTCGATCCTCGCCGAGATCCTGCTCGGCTTCGGGCCCACACTGCTGCTGGTCGGGCTGTTTGTGCTGCTGGCCCGCCGCGCGCAGGCGGGCGCGGGCGGCGGCCTGGGCGGCTTGGGGAACTTCGGGCGCTCCCAAGCCCGCCGCGTGGACCCGGAGAAGATCCGGGTGACCTTTGACGACGTGGCCGGGATCGACGAGGCCAAGGCCGAGCTGACCGAGATCGTCGACTTTCTCAAGACACCCGAGCGCTATCAGAAGCTCGGCGGTCGGATGCCGCACGGCGTCTTGCTCTTCGGGCAGCCGGGCACGGGCAAGACGCTGCTGGCCCGCGCGGTGGCCGGCGAGGCCCACGCCGCGTTCTTCTCGATCGCGGCTTCGGAGTTCATCGAGGCCATCGTCGGAGTCGGCGCCGCCCGCGTGCGTGACCTGTTTGCCAAGGCCAAGGAGGCCGCGCCCTCGATCATCTTCATCGACGAGCTCGACGCCATCGGCCGCTCGCGCCAGGGATCGGCGGGGATCACGGGCGCCAACGACGAGCGCGAGCAGACGCTGGACCAGATCCTCACCGAGATGGACGGGTTTGAGGGCAACGACGCCGTCGTCGTGCTGGGCGCGACCAACCGCCCCGAGATCCTCGACCCAGCCCTGCTGCGCCCGGGCCGGTTTGACCGACGGGTGGGCGTCTCACCGCCTGACCGCGACGGTCGCAAGAAGATCCTGGAGGTCCACACCCGCTCGATGCCGCTGGCCGACGACGTCGACCTCGGGACGCTGGCCTCCACCACCCCGGGCATGGTCGGCGCCGACCTGGCCAACCTGGCCAACGAGGCGGCCCTTTTGGCCGCGCGCCGTGGCCACGAGAAGGTGACCTTCGCCGACTTCACCGATTCTCTGGAGAAGATCCTGCTCGGCGCTCCGCGCGGAATCATCCTCTCCCCCGCCGACCGCGAGCGCACCGCCTACCACGAGTCCGGGCACGCGCTGGTGGGGATGCTCACCCCGGACGCCGACCCGGTGCGCAAGGTGTCGATCGTCCCACGCGGCCAGGCGCTCGGCGTCACGCTCTCCACCCCCGACGCCGACCGGGTCTCCTACAGCCG
Organism: Solirubrobacteraceae bacterium; assembly: GCA_036491155.1. Lineage (GTDB taxonomy): Bacteria > Actinomycetota > Thermoleophilia > Solirubrobacterales > Solirubrobacteraceae > Palsa-465. The sequence goes on from DASXCN010000052.1 coordinate 2,150, forward strand.
CGAGGAGCTGGACGCCAAGATCAAGGTCTCCCTCGGCGGCCGCGTGGCCGAAGAGGTCATCTACGCCAAGATCACCACCGGCGCCGAATCAGACATCCAGCAGCTCACCAACATCGCGCGCCAGATGATCGGACGGTGGGGCATGAGCGACAAGCTCGGCCCCATCACCCTGCTCCCCTCCGAGGCGCAAAGCCCCTTCCTTCCCGGCGCCTCAGAGACCTCCCCCCAGACCCAGTGGCTCATAGACCAAGAAGTCCAGGCGCTCATCGAGGACTGCCACGCCCAGGTGACCCAACTGCTCACCGAGCACCGCAGCCAGCTCGATGACCTCAGCCACGCCCTGCTCGCCGCCGAGACCCTCGACGCCGAAGACGCCTACGCAGCCGCCGGCGTGCCGATGCGCCGCATCGACGCGGAGGTTGAGGCCGCAGCCGAGCGCACCGCCGAGCCCGCGCCCCAAACGTGAACCATCGCGTCGTCGTGGTCGGCGGGGGCTTCGGGGGCCTGCGCGCGATCCAGGCACTGCGTGGCGCGCCAGTGGATGTCACGCTCGTCGACCGGCGCAACTTCCACCTCTTCCAGCCCCTGAGCTACCAGGTCGCGACCGGTGCGCTGTCGCCCGGCGAGGTCGCCTATCCGCTGCGGGCGATCTTCAAGAAGGAACAGAACGTGCGGGTGCTCATGGCAGAGGTGACGGGGTTTGACCTCCCGGCGCGGCGCGTGCTGCTGGGCGACGCCGCCCACATGGACGTCGCACCGGAGTGGCTGGAGTACGACACCCTCATCGTCGCCGGCGGGTCCAGCTATTCCTACTTCGGCCACGAGGACTGGCGCGCCTATGCCGCGGAGGTCAAGACGCTCGAGAGCGCAATCGCTGTCCGCGGGCAGTTGCTGCGGGCCTTTGAGACCGCCGAGATGATGGAGGACCCCGAGGCTCGCAGAGCCGAGATGACATTCGTGGTCGTCGGGGCGGGCCCCACCGGGGTCGAGATGTCCGGGCAGATCGCCGAGTTGGCCCACGACACACTCGCCGAAAACTTCCGCACGATCGACTCTCGCACCGCCCAGGTCATCATGGTCGATGCGCTCGACCGCGTGCTGACCAGCTTCCCGCCCTCGCTCTCCGCCAAGGCCCAGCGCTCGCTGGAGGGGCTCGGCGTCACCGTGCGCCTGAACCGCACCGTCGTCGGCATCGACGAGGACTCGGTCACACTCTCGGGCCCCGCCGGCGAGACTGAGCGGATCGAGACCAAGACGGTCATCTGGGCCGCCGGGGTCACCGCATCGCCGCTGGCCAAGCATCTGGGCGAACTATCAGGCGCGGAGGTGGACAAAGCCGGCCGTCTCACCGTGGAGAGCGACCTCACGGTCCCAGGCCACCCCGAAGTCATCGCGCTGGGCGACATGGTCTGCGTCCGCGATGCCGAGGGGCGCCCGGTGACCTACCCCGGGGTCGCGCCGGTGGCCATCCAGCAGGGCACCTATGCGGGCAAGCTGGTGGCCGACCGCCTCTCCAGCCGCACCACCAAACCCTTTCACTACTTCGACAAGGGCAACCTGGCCACCATCGGGCGGGGCCGCGCCGTCGCGCAGATCAAGTTCTTCAAGCTGAGCGCGCTCCCAGCCTGGCTGGTGTGGCTGGGCGTCCACCTCTGGTATCTGATCGGCTTCCAGAACCGGCTGCTCGTGATGATCAAGTGGTCGATCAGCTTCCTGACCCATGGGCGTAGCGCGCGGGTCATCACCAACCAGCCGTCCGACGACGTGCCCACCCGCCCGTCGCGCAAGACCGAGCACTGACGGTCAGCGGGGCCGCTTGCGCCCCCACTGGGCGCGGAGCACGCGCAGCGCATTGCCGCCGGCGATCTGCTCGGCCACCTCGCTGCCGTAGCGCTCCACCAGCGCGCGCTGCAACTCGGCCATCCGTCCCTGGTGCTCGAGCCCGGGCAGCGCCGGCTTGATGTAGCCGTCCAGATCGGAGCCGATGGCGATGTGCTCATAGCTGCCGGTGAGCTCGTGGAGCTTGTCGATGTGGCGACACAGCGCCTGTACCGACCCCTCGAATGTCTCGGGCACATCGAGCCCGCTGGTGATGTAGTGCTGGCAGAGGATGAGCCCCAGCAGGCCGCCCCGCGCGACGATCCGTGCCACGTCGCCATCGTCGAAGGAGTACTCCAGCCCGCCGAAGCGATAGGCCATGTGCGTGGCGATGACCGGGATCTCGTTGTCGGGGTCGCGCTCGTCCACGAGCGCGAACACGTCGCGGATCGACTGCGCGCGCATGTGCGTGAGGTCGACGAGGATGCCCTCATCGATCATGGCGTGGACGAGTTCGCGCCCCAGGGATGTCAGCCCCTCGGACTCGTCCTGCTCAAAGACGCGGTTGTAGATCCCGTCAGAGAGGAAGGGAAGCGCCGGCGCGTTGGTGGCCACCTGCCGGAAGAACAGGTGGGCCACCGTGATGTAGGCGATGCCACGCTGGGCAAGCGTGGCGACGTTGCCCTGCACCTCGGCGGGGTCGTCGCCGACGTGAAACCCGCCCTCGATGGCGTGGACGAGGATCGGTCGGCCCCCCTCCGCGAGGTGCTGGTCGAGCTCCTGTGCCGAGTGGGCGATGACGAGGTCGTCGCCGTGGGCGGCGACGTAGTCCTCCACCGTCTGATGCTGGTCCAGGATGTCGGTGAAGTAACCGTCGAGCGGCGGGGCGGCGTAGTCCTGGGTCAGGTCCATCTCGTCAAACGGCTGGTAGAGGACCGACAGCGTCACCCCCACATCGCCCTCGCGCATGAGCTGCTCGGTGACACCCGGAGTGTCACCCGGGCCCTCGTAATTGGCGAAGAGGTTGATGACCTCCACCACCAGCCCCTGCCAGCGGTGACGGAACCATGCCGTCAGCCGCTCGTGGGCGCGCTGCTGGTCATCCTCGAGCAGGTGCATCGGGAAGTGGCCGTGCAGGTCTACGAGCATGGGCGCGCCCTCGCCGGCCTACCGGCGGGCGGGCTGACGCGCGGGCGTCGTGAGCGGCGGGCAGGACACGACGCCCGGGCGCTCGACCGTGTTGGTGTCCTCGTGCCCGGCCTGGTTGCGCGCGCGGACGACGAAGTACAACGTGCCGCGGCGCAGCTCGGGCGGCGTCGCGAACGAGGTCGCCCCGGGCGTGCTGGTGAACGACGGCTTGGCGTAGTCCTCTCCACCCGGGGTCATGGCGACGAAGATGTCGTAGAGGATCTTGGAGCTCGGCGTCACCGAGTCGGTGGCCGCGTCCCAGCTCAGCGTGTAGCTGCTCTCCCCGGGCCCGATCACCGGGTCCGGGCTCGCGGGGACGGGCTGCGGCCCTCCCGACGGACAGGTGATGGCGCTGACCAGCCCCTTGAACGAGGGCACGTCGCCGGAGGGCTGCGTCGGGGGCGCGTGCGTCGCACCCGGCTTGACCCGAAAGTGGAAGCTGGCGATGAGGCGCGGAGCGACCACCAGTTCCGGACACACGCGGCCGGCCGTGGGCGTGCACTGCTCTGACTCGCTCTGGACGACCGTGCCGTGCCATCGTCCCGCGCACCAGCCGCTCTTGGCGGGCCGCAGCGTGACCTTGACCCGCTTGCCCTTCTTGGCCGCCCGCAGCGCCCGAACCGCGCGTGACTCGCATTTCGTGCCCGGAGGCCCGGTCACGCTGAGCGTGTCGCTCACCTTCACCATCCCGAACCTGCCCGTGGCGACCGGAATGCGGAAGCTGAGGGCGAAGTGCGTCCGGGGGGTGCCCGAGCCGGGCTTGACCGTCACCCGGGTCGTCGGCCCCAGCCCGGCGGCCGTCGCCGACCCGGCCATCACGGCCAGCAGCGCTGTGACCAGCGCGCAGGACATCGTGCACCGTCGCCTCACGTCGGCAGAGATTATGGACGATCGCGGCCAGGATGTGCCGGCACCCCCCGGCAGCCGCCGAGGGGTGCGAGCCGCCCTTGCATCGTCACCCGGCCGAGACGACGTGCCAGGTGCCGCCGCCGGGACCCTTGAGCCCCTGGCCCTTGGTGGCGCCGATGGTGGTGTCGCCCGAGTAGAAGTAGAGCGGGTGGTTGTCGAGCATGACCTGGTAGAGGTTGGCCTTGACGCGGCGCAGGACGCCGACCTTGCCCGGGACGCCGGAGGCGACGGGCACCTTGCTCGACGCGGAGCGGACCAGGACGGGCTGGAAGCTCTTCAGGCACTTCCAGTTGACGCACTGCAGGTGGGAGAGGCTCTCGCCGCTCAGCTCATAGACGGTGTCGCCGCGACGGTCGACGACGATGTTGGTGCGCTGGCCCGCCACGGTGCGCGAGGCGACGCCGAGCGAACTGACCAGCCCCGCCATGGCGGTGGCGGCGAAGACGGCGAAGGCGGCGGTGGCGACGGCCCCGATGGCCAGCGCTCGGATGCGATGCGGGTTCATGAGTGTCTCCTTTGCGGTGGCGGACGTCCGGCCGGCGTCGCTCACGACGCCGGCCGTCATGCCGCCTCGATCTCGATCAGGGTTCAGCGCACCGTCATCCACGCAACGGTGTCCAGGGGCTTGCCCTCAAAGCTTCCCATCACCGCGTAGGTGGTGGGCTTCAGGCCGGACCGGATGGTGGTCGTGACCGCGTACCTGCCGTTGACCAGCTCCTGCGTGCGGATCGCCGGGATCCCGTTCACCGTGCGCTTGGAGGCAAACGCGTCGGACTGCAGCGTGATCCACGAGCCGGCGTGCGAGTCCTTGGGTGCGTTGCCCGCGATCGTGATTCGCTGGCCCGGACGCACCGTGCCGGGGGTGACGGTCACCGAACTGTAGGGGCGGGCGACCTGGCTGCTCACCTTGACCCAGGCCACGGTGTCCAGGGCCTTGCCCTGGAAGGTCCCCATGATCGCGTAGGTGGTCGGCTTCAGGCCGGCGCGAACGGTCGCCTTCGCGGTGTACTTCCCGTTGACCAGCACCTGAGTGCGGAGCGCCGGGACGCCGTTGACGCCCTGCTTGGCGGCAAACGCGAATGACTGCAGGGTGATCCACGAGCCGGCGCGCGCGTTCTTCGGGGCGTTGCCGGAGATCGTGATGTGCTGACCGGCGCGGGCGATGCCGGGGGCCACCGTCACCGAGCTGTACGGGACCTTGGCGTGGGCGGCGGCGGACGCGATGGGCGTCGGAGCCTGCAGGGCGGGCTGGGCCGCCGAGGCGACCGCCGCACCTGCCAGGACCGAGGCGGCGACGCCAAGGCCGACGCCGGCCTGAGCCAGACGGGTGCGCGTCCAGGATCCGCTGCGGAAGGTTGTGTGTGAGGCCATCAGGATGCTCCTTGTGATCGTTGTCGTCGGCTCCGGATGAGCGGTGCCGTTCGGTGTGGAGAACAAGGTCCCAGGGCCCGAGGCCCGCGACGTTCGTAGCGCGCTACGACATTTCGCCGCCACTACTACGACGCACTACGACGCGCCCGGCCTAGACTGCGCTCAGGGTGTCGGACGGGGCTTCAGCGAGCACGTCTGCGGCAGCACGGAACTGGCCGCTGGTCGGCCGCGACACCGAGCTCTCGCAGATCGCGGTCGCGCGCGCCGACCCGGGCTGCCCGGGGGTGGTGATCAGCGGCGCCCCCGGCGTCGGGCGATCGGCCGTGGCTCGCGAGGTCTGCGCCCGCGCCGAGCAGGCGGGCGAGCTGACCTACTGGGCTCGCGCCACGACGAGCTCGGCGGCGGTCCCGCTCGGCGCCTTCGCCGCGCTCATTCCCGACGACGTCCGCTCCGACGAGCCGCTGGAGCTCATCCGCCGCAGCACTCAGCGGGTCCGTGACCGGGCCGCCGGCCGCCCGGTGTGTCTCGGGGTCGACGACGCGCACCTCCTGGACCCGGCGTCGGCTGCGCTCGTACTGCACCTGGCCACCGCCGCCGGAGTGTTCGTGGTCGCCACCGTGCGGGCCGGCGTCGCCGCGCCTGACGCGATCGACGCCCTGTGGAAGGACGCCGGCGCGCGCCGGGTCGAACTGCGGCCACTCGACGACGCCTCCGTCGAGGCCCTGGTGGTAGCGGCCCTCGACGGTCCCGTCGAGGAGTCCGTCGTTCAGCGCGTGGTCGACGGCAGCGCGGGCAACGCGCTCTACGCCCGCGAGCTGCTCCTGGGCGGGCTCGAGGAGGGGCGCCTCACCTTCGACCGGGGAATGTGGCGGCTGCGGCGACGGGCGGTGAGCCCCTCGCTGTCGGCACTTGTGATCGCCCGGATGGGCGCTCTGAACGATGTCGAGCGAATGCCTCTGGAGCTGCTGGCGCTGGGCGAGCCGCTGCGGCTGGACGAGATCGCGGCGCTCAGCGACCTCGACACCCTGCAGGAGCTCGAGGCGCGCGGGATGGTCACCGTGGACCCCGGCAACCCCGACGCGGTCATGCGCCTGGCGCAACCCCTCTACGGAGAGGTGCTCCGAGCGGCCCTCCCGGTGCTCCGCGCGCGAGCGCTGCGCCTCCAGCTCGCTGACACCGTCGCCCGGCGAACACCGCTGACCCCTGACGACGCCTTGCGGATCGCGCGCTGGCAGCTGGAGGCCGGCGCCGAGCTCGCCCCCGACCATCTGCTCGACGCGGCGCGTGCCGCGAATCTCGCCGGCGATCCCGAGCTGGCCGCGACGCTCGCGGAGCACGGGCTGGCGGCGGGCGGCGGGCTCGACGCGACCCTGGTGCTCAGCCGCGCGCACATCATCCGCAACCGCTTCGCCGACGCCGAGGCGGTACTGGCGGACGCGGAGGGGCAGGCGCCCGGCGATCCGGCGGCGCTCGGCTACATCGCCCAGCGCGTTCACGTCCTCTACTGGGGCCTGGGCCGCGGCGACGCGGCGGGCGCCTTTTTGGATCGCGCCGAACGATGGTCGGATGATCCCGACTGGCTGGGGCGCCTGGATCCGTGGCGGCTCGTGCTCTCCGACCTCAACGAAGGGGTCGACGATTACGCCGACCGCGCCGGTGACGTGCAGCGGCGGCTCGCGGATCCGTCGCTGGATGACCGCGCGCGTCGCCAGGCCGAGTTGGCGCACCTATTCCGGCTGATGGCGGCCGGCCGCGCGAAGGACGCGTATGCGCTGGCGTGGCGCGACCGTCGCGCCGTGCCGCTGCGCGACAACTACGACGCCGCCATGCTGGGCCTGATGTGCGTGATCGAGCTCGAGGCCGGCGAGGACTGGGGCCAGCTCGAGACATATGCCGCCGAGCTGGTGCGCGACGGGGTGCGCGCCGGCGATCACCAGGCGGCCGGCACGGGCGCCTTCACCCTGGCGGCACTGGCGATGGCCCGCGGGCGCTACCGCGACGCCGAGCGCTGGACGGCCGAAGCCGAGGGGCACTTCGTCGTCCAGGACGCATTCGGCACCGTGTTCAGCGTCCGCGCGCTCGAGGTGGGCATCGGCCTGTTCACCGGAGATCCCGCGCGTGCGCGTGACGCCCTCGCCTTGGTGCACGCGATGCTCGCGGGCGACCGGCCGCTGCCCACCCAGGTGGGGTACCTCGCCCGCGCCGAGGGCTGGGGCGCGCGCGCCCTCAGCGACACGACCGGAGCCGAGGCGTTCACTGCCGCGGCGGCCGCCACCGATCAGCCCAACCTGGCCGCCCGCCTGTTCTACGAGGCACTGCGCGCCGGATCAGCCGGGCCCGGCCGCGCGCTCGCCGCCGAGCTGGGGAGGCTGGCCCAACGTTGCGATGCTCGCCTAGTGGGGGCGTATGCGGCCCACGCCACCGCGCTGGCATCGCGTGATGGTGAGGCATTGCTCGCAGTCGCCGACCAGATGGCCGCGATCGGCGCCGACGCCTACGCGATGGAAGCGGCCGTGAGCGCGGCCCGTCAGTTCGTGGCCGAAGGGCGCGACGACTCGGCGCGTCGCGCCGCCACCCGAGCTCGGGAGCTGTTTGCGGCCGACCAGGGCGCCGCGTTCCCGGCCATCGACGGGCTGGGCACCGTAGCCACCGAGCTGACCCCCCGTGAGGCCCAGATCGCCGCGCTCGCCGCCCGCGGCCTCGCCAACGCCGAGATCGCCGACCAGCTCGTGCTCTCGGTGCGCACCGTGGAGACCTACGTGTACCGGGCGATGCAGAAACGCGGCGTCGCGCACCGCCACGAGCTGTAGCGGGCCCGCCCCGTCGTAGAGCTGTCGCCGCAATGACGTAGTCCGATACGAACGTGCGGAGCGGCCGCATGGCGGACCGTATGCGCTGTCACCCGACTGATCGCAAAGGAATCGCCTCATGAACCGCATCCCCTACGTCGAGCGTATCCTCGCTCGTGCCAACGTCCTGCCCTACCGCGTGGTCGTCCAGGACTCGGGCGGCGAGCTTTCGGCGCTGCAGTTCCGTCGGCTTGTCGTCCGGCTGGCCATCGCGCTCGAGGAGGCTGGGGTCTGGCCGGGCGACCGCGTCGCCATCGTGCCCGCCGTCACCGCCGACGCGCTTGCCGTCCGCTATGCCGCGGGACTGCTGGGGTGCGCCACCGTCTTCTGTCCCAACACCGGGGTGCGCGGGCGCTTGGCCGCCCTGCTGGCCCACGCCCGCCCGAACGCGGTAGTCGTCTTCCCCGAGACCGCCCAGGCGACGTCGGAGGTCGTGCGCTCCGCACGCTCGCCCCGGCTGCTGTCAGTGGGGCCCGTGCCCGGCGTCCGTGACCTGCTCACCGTCGACACGGGCGGCCGGCGCGGGTTCGTCGGGCGCAGCATCGACGCGGACGCGCCGGCGGTGCTGGTCGCCTCCGGCGGGACCACCGGGCAATCCAGGCTCAGCCGGCGCAGCTTCGCCGCCTGGGAGCGTCTCGTGGACGCCGGTCCGATGCGCGACCGCCGCCAGCTGGTGTGCACCTCCTTCGCCTACGTCGCGCAGGTGCTGGTCGATCAGGTCCTGATGGGCGGGGGCACGGTCATTCTGCGCGACCGCTTCGACGCTCGCGAAGCGCTGGCCACCATCGAGGCCGAGGGTGTCACGCACTTGACTCTCGTCGAGCCGCTGCTGGTCGAGCTCGTCGACCATCCCGACTTCGCCTCCCGCGACCTCTCCTCCCTGGTGGCGATCAGCCACATCGGAGCCGACGCGGCTCCGAACCTGCGGCGCCGCCTGCTGCGGCGCGCCGGGCCGGTGCTCGCCCACGCCTATGGCGCCAGCGAGGCCGGGATCGTCAGCATCCTCAGCGGCCCCGACTACTCCCTGGCCCACCCCGAGCGGCTGTCGACCGCAGGAACACCGCTCCCGGGCGTCGACGTGGTCATCGAGCGCGTGGACGGGAGCCAGGCGCCGCCCGGCGAGGAGGGATTCATCGCCGTGCGCTCGCCCCAGGTGGCCGACGGGTACGACGGCGCAGTCGGCCACGGCGGGTTCAGGGGCGACCGCTACTTGACCGGCGATCTCGGCGTCCTCGGCGGTGACGGATACCTGCACGTCCGCGGCCGCGCCGCCGATCAGCGTCAGGTCGCCGGCTGCTGGGTCATGCCCATCGACGTCCAGCAGGCGCTCTGCGACCACGTCGATGTCCGCTATGCGGTCGCCATCCCGGTGCACGGAGGCTTTGACGCGATCGTCGTTCTCGCCCCCGGCGCCGCCGCCGACGCCGAGGGCCTCCAGAACTTCATCGGCCTGGTCCACGGCGAGCATCTCGTCCCCCGGCAGATCGCCGTGGTGCGCCGCGTGCCGGTCACCGAACAGGGCAAGCCCGACCGCACCCGGAGCGCGGCGCTGTTGCAGGAGCTGCGCGAGGAGCCGGCGGGTTACGTACCGGGCTACGCAGGACACAGCCCGCTGCCGGTGGGACCGTGTGCGACATGGAGCTGAACACGAATCCGAACCGGAGGGAGAACACCATGTCCTCGCCGTCCACCACCGCACCTGCGTCGACCGAGTCACACCAGAGTGGCTCGGGAATCTTCATCGCGCTGGTCCCCTGGGTGATCTTCACCGTGCTGGTGCAGCACACCAGCCTCAAGCTCGGCTCGCTGGTGGCACTGCTCGCCGCCGCCGCCATCGCGCTGCCGGGCCTGCGGGCCGGTCGCCCCAAGGCACTCGAGCTCGGCGCGGTGGCCACGTTCATCGGCTTCGTGGCCGCCGCCTTCATCGTGGACCATCACACCGCCACCGAGCTGGCCCGTTATGCCCGTGGCATCGCCGCGGCCGCGCTGGCCGTGATCGCCTTCGCCTCGTTGCTGTTCGTGCCGTTCACTGAGCAGTACGCCCGCGAGCAGGTCCCTGAGCAGTTCTGGGGCTCATCGGCGTTCAAGCACATCAACCGCCGGCTGAGCGCCATATGGGGGCTCATCTTCGCCGCGATGGTGCCGTTCCACATCCTTGCCGGAGCGTTGGATCGACCGGGCACCAACATCCTGTTCAACTGGGTGATCCCGATCCTGCTCGTCACGTGGGGCATCAAGCAGGCGAGCGCCGCGGGCGAGAACCCGGCCGCCCCCGAGCTCGCCTAGGCGGACCGACCAGGAACCGACGAATGTCCCTCGCCGCCACCACGTCACTCCCGCAGGCGCTTGCCATGCAGGACCTGCGCGACGCCTCGCGGTGGGGGGCCGCCGATCCCGAGGTGGTCGCGGCCACCGCCCCTCGGGTCCCGGCTGGCGATGCCGACGCCTGGGTTCGCGAGTGGACCCAGGCCGGGGGCGCGGCGTGGGCAGCCGCCAACCGCACCGGTGACGCCGCCCTCTACCGCCACGCCGCGTCCTACTACGCCGCCGCCCTGGCGGAGCTCGCCGACAGCGACGGCACCGTCGACGAGGCCCAGTTGTGGCACCGCCAGCACGAGTGCTGGGATCGCGCGGTGTCCCTGGCGGGCGGCGAGCGGGTGTCGGTTCCCTACGCGGGCACGCACCTGGCGGGCGCCTTTTTCTCCGGCGGCCCCGGGAGGCGGCCACTGGTCGTCATCGACCACGGCGGCCGCGCCACCGCGTCGCACGCGTGGGCACTCGGCGGCGCCGCCGCCCACGAACGCGGATGTCACTGGATGACCTTCGACGGCCCGGGCTATGGACCGGCTCTGCGCAGGGAGGGGCTCACGCTGCGCCCCGACTGGGAGGCCGTCCTGACCCCGGTCGCCGACGCCATGCTCGGCCGGGCGGATGTCGACGCCGCCCGCGTCGCCGTCGTCGGATCCGATCTCGCCGGCTTCGGCGTCGCGCGCGCCTTGGCCTACGAGCATCGCCTCGCCGCCGGTGTGGTGGCCCCCGGCATCGTCGACCTGCCGCGACCGTGGCTCGACGCGTTACCGGCGCCCGCCCGTGACGCGCTGCGCGACGGTGACCGCGGCGCCTTCGAGCGCGAGCTGCACCTGGCGGATCTGTTCGTCCCCCACACGAGCGCGCGGCTACGGCGCGCCGCCGAGCGGTTCGGCCCGCCGGGCACAGCGCTGTATGACCTGTACCAGAGCATGCGAGCGTTCCGGCTGGGTGACGAGGTGTCTCAGATCGCCACGCCCCTGCTGGTATGCGGCTCGGCTTCTGCCGGCGCCGCGCCTGCGCTCTGGCCCGGGCAGTCGCGCGAGCTGTCAGAGCGCCTGCGCGCTCCCGCCCGGCTGTGCGGTGAGGCCGCGGGGCCGGAGACGATCCTCGACTGGGTCGACCGCCACCTCTGACCCGATTTTGGCGTTTTGGCGCGCGCGCCGGCGGGCGTAGAGTTCGCCGTCTCGTATGCGAGGGGCATCTACGTCGGACGTGTCGTCACTCGCGGGTGCGTGGCCGCTGGTCGGTCGCGATCGCGAACTTGCCGAGATTGCCGCCGCGCGCGCCGACGACAGCTGCCATGGCGTCGTGGTAGTGGCCGGGCCGGGCGTGGGCAAGTCGCGCCTGGTGCGCGAGGCGCAGTCCAAGGCGGAGCGCGAGGGCGCCTTCGTGGCTTGGGTGCAGGCCACACGCAGCGCGGCCACGGTCCCGCTGGCCGCGGTCGCCGACCTCGTTCCGGAGTCGGTGCGCTCCGATGACGTGGTCACGCTGATGCGGCGCTGCGGGGAGGTTCTCGCCGAGCGTGCCGCGGGTCGTCCGGTGGTCCTCGGCGTCGACGATGCGCAGCTGCTCGATCCCGTGTCGGCGGCGCTCGTCCTGCACCTGGCTACCTCTGACTCAGCGTTCATCCTGGCCACCGTCCGTGCCGGGGGCCCGTGCCCGGACGCGATCGTCTCGTTGTGGAAGGACGACGCCGCGCGGCGCATCGAGCTGGCCGCCCTCGACGACGAGAACATCCGCGCCCTGGTCGAGACGGCGCTCGGCGACCCCGTCGAGGAGGAGGCGCTGCGCTGGGTGACCGATGTGAGCCGCGGTAACGCGCTCTACGCCCGTGAGCTGATCCGCGGCGCCGTCGGCGACGGGGCCCTGGTCCACGGACCCGGGTTCTGGCGCATGGACGGCCGGCCCGTCACCAACGCGTCGCTGGTGGAGCTCGTGCAGCGCCGCATGAGCGATGCCGGCACGCCGGAGCGCGAGCTGGCGGAGCTGCTGGCGCTGGGCGAGCCGCTCACCCTGCCCGAGATCGTCGAGCTGGGCGCCGACGAGGCGCTCATCGCGGCCGAAGCCCATGGCCTGGTGGCGATGAGCGCCGATGAGGTGCGCCTCGCCCATCCCCTGTACGGCGAGGCGGTCCGCGCCGTCCTACCGCCGCTGCGCGCGCGCAGCCTGCGCCTGCGTCTGGTGGCCGCGCTCGAGATGCGAGCCCCGCTGGGCCCCGATGACGCGCTGCGCGTGGCCCGCCTGCTGCTCGACGCCGGCGGCCGACTGCCGGCGGACCTGGCCCTCGACGCGGCGCGTGCCGCCAATCAGGCCTGCGACCCGGACCTCGGCGCCGAGCTGGCCGAGCGCGCAGGCGCCGCCACCGACGTCGCCGCGGCGATGCTGCTGGCCCAGGCCCACGCGATGCGCAACCGCAGCGAAGAGGCCGAGGCGGCGCTGGCCGCGGTCGAGCCGCTCGTCCGCGGCGGGCCGCAGGCCCACGACTACCTGCGCCAGCGCCTGTGGCTGTATCAGTGGGGGCTCCGGCGCCCGGCCGCCGTCGGGCCGCTGATGGACCGGGCCGACACCTGGGCCGACGACGAGAGCTGGCGGCGCTTCACCCGCGGGATCCGCCGGACCTACAGCGCTATCGCCGACGGCGTGAGCGCTCCGCCGCCCTCCGTGGGAACTCCCGATGATCTCTGGGTCAGCGAGGCGGTTGGGCGCGCGCGCGAGGTGCTGCGCCGGATGTCGGTCTTCATCGCCGGGCGCGGTGACGCCATGGCCGAGGAGGCGTTCGCCGCCCGGCCCAGCGTCCCCATGGACGACGCCGGACTCGGAGCGCTCGGCGCCCTGTCGGTGATCCCGCTGGAGACTGGCTACCGCTGGGCCGAGTTGGAGCTCTACATGAGCCAGGTGGTGCGCGACGGGGTGCGCGCCCGCGATCACGGCGCCGTCGGGCTCGCCGCCTTCGCCCTGGCGCGGCTGCACTTCCTGCGCGGGCAGTACGCCGACGCGGCGCGCTGGCTGGCCGAGGCCGAGGGCCACCTCGCCCAACGCGATCCTTTCAACGCGATGGCGACGGTGCGCGCCCTGCAGGTCGGCGTCGCTTGCTTCACCGGCGACTTCGACGCGACGATGGCGGCGCTCGAGCGGATGCGCGCGTGGTGCGAGGGCCACCCGCCCCTGCCGCTGCAGCGGGTCCCCGTGTGCCGCGCGGAGGGCTGGGCGCTGCGGATGCGCAGCCCCGCCGAGGCCGGCCGCCGGCTGCTCCAGGACGCCGCCGCTCTCGACGACATGCCCGGCCTCATCCCCCAGCTCGTCTACGACGCGATGCGCATCGGGACCCCCGCCGCGGCCGAACTGGAGGCAATGGCCGCGCGCTGTCAGTCGCGGCTGGTCAGCGCGTATGCCCAGCACGCCGCGGCGAAGGCGGCCCACGACGGCGCCGCCCTGCTGGCGGCCGCCGAGGAGATGGCCGCCATCGGGGCACTGCGCTATGCCCTCGAGGCCGCCAGTGATGCCGCCACCGCGTTCGTCGCCTCCGGGCGCAGCGACTCGGCGCGACGGGCTGCCGCCCGCGCGCGGGAGCTCCACGTCGCCGGCCAGGGCGCCGAGCCCCCGGTGATCGACGGCCTTGACACCACGGCCGTCGAGCTGACGCCACGCGAGGCCCAACTGATCGATCTGGCATCCCAGGGCCTGTCCAACGCGGAGATCGCCGATCGCCTCGTGCTCTCGGTGCGGACCGTCGAGACCCACCTTTACCGGGGCATGCAGAAGCTCGGGGTCAGCGACCGGCGAGAGCTCGCGGCGCAGCGGCGCTGAGCTGCGGCGCCGTGGGTACGGCGGACAGCCCCTCCAGCGCGCGCCGGCGCACGAACATCATCGCGACGATCGCCATCACGACCATCATCGCCGCGCCGGTCAGATAGGCGGCGGCGAGGCCGTTGGTAGCCGCCGTGAGGTGCGCGGCGGGCCCGGCCCCCGGCGCGACGACCGAGACGTTGGCGACGATCGCGCCGAGCACGGCGATACCGATGACGCCGCCCACCTGGCGGACGGTCTGGACGATGCCGCTGGCCTGGCTGCGCCGCTGGGGCACAGCCGCTCCCAGCGCGTCGGTCGTCCCGGGCGAGATCGTCAGCCCGATGCCGGCCCCCATCGCGACGTAGCCCGGGGCCAGCCACCAGTACTCGCGCAGATGCAGATGCCACCCCAGCCAGGCCAGCCCGGCGCCGATGAGCAGCGCTCCGGTGACCAGCAGCGGCCGCGGGCCCAGCCGGTCATAGATCCGCCCGCCGAGGGGAGCGACGAAGAGCAGTGGCACCGTGAGCGGCAGCATGGCCTCGCCGGCGTGGATGGCGCTGAAGCCGAGGACCTGCTGGGACCACACCGAGCCGAACACCGAGGCCCCCACCAGGGCGAACTGGACGCCCGCCAGCACGGCGGAGTCCGCGCCGAAGTTCTGCTCGCGAAAGAGCTTGAGCGTCACCAGCGGCGCCGGCGCTCGGCCCTCCCACCACAGAAAGACGGGAATGAGGAGCGCGGCAACGGCGAGCAGCGCCAGCACCGCCGGCGATCCCCAGCCCCAGGTCTGGCCCTGCATCAGCGCGAGGACGAGCGTCCCCAGCCCGCCGACGAGCAGCGGGATTCCCGTCCAGTCGATGGCGCCGCGGGCGATGCGCGGCCGCGGGCGGCGTGGCAGCGTGAAGTGCGCGGCGGTCACGATGGCCGCGCCAATGGGCAGGTTGACGTAGAAGACGGCGCGCCAGCTCACGCTCTGGGTGAGCACGCCCCCGACCAGCGGGCCCAGCGCGAGGAACACCATCGAGATCCCGGTGTAGATGCCCATCGCCTTGCCCCGTTCGCGGATGTCGAAGGTGTTGACGATGACCGCGCCGGTCGAGGGCGTCATCATCGCGGCGCCCACGCCCTGCAGGCCACGCGAGGCGATGATCATCAGCTCGTTCTGGGCCAGCCCACACAGCGCCGAGGCCAGCACGAAGAGGCTCGCGCCGGCGCGGAAGGTGAGCTCGGCGCCGAACAGGTCAGCGATGCGCCCACCGAAGGCCACCAGCACAGCGAGCACCAGCAGGTAGGCGTTGACCACCCACTGCACGCCGGTGGCGGACAGGCCGAGGTCGTGCTGCATGGTGGGTAGGGCGACGCTGACGACCGTCTGGTCGATCATGACCATCGACAGCGCGCCGGTCATCGTGGCCAGGATCAGCCACCGATTGGGGGTCTTGAGGTGGTCCACGAGCTCGTTCCTCTGCGATGGATGACGGTGCACCGCCACAGCCTCGGGCAGAGGGCCCGCGCTCACATGCGTAATGGACTACGTATCTCTGGCGAAAGCGCCCGCGTGGTCACTCGCCCAGCGTTCGAAGCTGCGCGGCTCACGCCCGGTGAGCTGGCGGACGGTGCTCACCACGCGCGAGTCGTCGAACTCGCCGTCGGAGTAGAAGCGGAAGAACGCGTCGATGAACGGCTGGGGCGTGGTGTCGGCCATCTCGGCTTTCGCGTCATCGTCGGAGACCGCCTCGTAGCGCAGCGGCCGGCCCAGCGCTCGGCCCAGGATCGCGACCTGGTCGCCCGGGGTCAGCGCCTCGGGGCCGCTCAGCTCGTGCGCCCGGCCGGCGTGCGCGGCAGGCTCGGCCAG